>CAIYHG010000001.1 GCA_903925975.1 uncultured Acidobacteriia bacterium
ACGCGCACGCGCCCACTGCTTCAACTGGTGGATCTGTTCGGAATTAAGAACGACCGGCCGCGCAACGCGCATCGGAGCACCTCTAATTGTATAGACGCGCCACGTTACACTATCGCTACTATTTATGAAGCACTACACTAGGGCGTCTTCTTCGTGGAGCGGTCCGCCACTAGTTCCGGGTGCTCCCGGACCAGGGTGTTGGCCGTGTGGCAACTGAAACAAACCGGTTGCGCCGTGGCCAGAGTTTCATAGACCCGCGCCGCCGGCACGTTTTCCCAATCCACGGAAATGCGATCCGGCCCCAGCACCGCGGGCTTGGCTTGCGCCCATTCGACGGCTTCGAACGGCTTCCCGCAAAACACGCAGCTCTTGCCCTCGTACCACTTCGTCAGAATGGCTCGCACCATGCAATCCTGCGGGCTAAGCGCGATCTGGCTCAGGCATGGCTGGCCGCACCCGGCCTTCTCGGGCCAACGCGAACAGCCATCGAGGCGCAGCTCGGCGCTCCCCAGCAGTGCTGTTGCCGCCGCATGGCGCGCGTCTACTTCCACGCCCGCATGCTCGTGATTATCGGGGCAAGTGACCACGAATGGGGTCCGGTACTTCCGCCAAGCGCGCGCCTGGCGGCCGAGGACGATGGCGGCGAATACCACCGCGATCGCTATTACGACTACCACTTGAATCGGCACAAAGAGGCTCCACAATCCCGATTGCACGAGGGCGGCCAACTCACCTGAGGAGCTAAGTCGTTAAATCCTATGGGCGTCGTAGCGCAAACAGCCTGGATGCGTCTGGGGGAAATCGCTGAGACTGGGTGCTTTCCCCCCGTTGGGCAACTGCCGGCCGCTCCGCCGCGTCTATCCGAACGTGAAGCTCAGCCTGCTTTGGCCGATCATACTTCTCGGCTCGGCGGTGGGAATTGCCGCGGACGATTACGCCTCCGCGAAGCAAAAGCTTCTTTCCATTCAGCAGGATCGGCTTCAACCCGGTTCCCGCGTCGAGCTAACGCCCCGGGAACTGGACGCCTACGCCGCGCACCAGGCCCCAGCCGGGGTTCGCAACCCGCAAATCACGATTACGGCGTCAGGAATCGCTACGGGGACCGCCATAGTAGACTTCAACCAGGTCAGGCGATCTCTCGGGCAACGCCCCGGCTGGCTCGCCAGTAAGCTGCTCGAAGGGGATCGCCCCGTCAGCGTTACCGCGCGCATCACCTCTTCAGGTGGCCGCGCCACCATTGACGTGCGGAAGGTCGTCATTTCCGGAATGGGGATCGACGGCGCCACCCTAGAGTTTGTGATCGATCACGTGCTCCGGCCGCTCTATCCCTCCGCCGCCATCGGCCGCCCGTTCCCGTTGGGCCACCGCGTCGAAAAATTGGACATCACCCCGCGCGGCGCCGGCATCCTCATCGGCCGCTAGGGGCCAATTCCCGCTCCGGCGCCGAACCTTCCGCGCATCTGCTTGCATCTGAAAGATTAGTGCGCCCAAAGGCGCTGGAGGGCTGTTGCGGAACTGGGTACAAGGGAACCACAGGCAAATTGCGTTCGGGGCGGGGCAAGATTAGCGTGCCCGAACATTTGCAGCAGCTTACCGGAGAGGAGTGCAAGCAATTGGGTTCGATTCTGCCCAAGGTGCGCGACTATATCGCGCTGACCAAGCCGCGGATCACCTGGCTGATCCTGATGAGCACCGGCATCGGCTACTACTTCGGAGCTCCCAGGGCGGCTTCATGGATTGGGTTTCTCGCGGGCATCGCTTATTGGGGCCTACTGCACACCATAGTGGGCACCGGCCTGATTGCTTCCGGCACGGCCGCCCTCAACCAGTGGTTCGAACGCGAGGCGGATGGCAAGATGCGCCGCACGGCCGCGCGCCCGCTTCCGTCGGGACGAATATCGGCCAACGGAGCCATGGCCTTCGGGGTCGCGCTTTCCGTTGCCGGCTTTGTGGAATTATGGCTCGGGGTAAACCTGCTCGCGGCCCTGATAGGCGCGTTCACGCTGGCCAGCTACCTCTTCCTCTACACGCCGCTGAAGCAGCGCACGTGGTGGTCTACCACCATCGGCGCCATTCCCGGGGCAATGCCGCCGATCATCGGCTACGCCGCGGCGGCGGGCGTTGTCACGCGCGAGGCGCTGGTGTTGGGCGCCATCCTGTTCCTCTGGCAGTTCCCTCATTTCTATGCCATCGCCTGGATGTACCGGGATGACTACGCGCGCGCCGGAATACGAATGTTGCCCGTAGTAGAGCCCGATGGCCGCTCCACCGCCCGCCAGATTTGCATATATATGGCGGCGTTGGTCCCAGTCAGCCTCGTTCCGGGTATCCTTGGGATGTCGGGACGCATCTACTTCGTAGGAGCATTGCTGCTTGGCATTTGGTTCGCGCGCTCGGCCGTACGGGTGGCGATGGAACGCACCACCATCCGCGCGCGGCAGGTGCTTGTGACGTCGGTTCTCTACCTGCCGCTCATTTACGGCCTGATGCTCCTCGATAGGCCAGGACTGTGATTCAAGTTCAAAATCTAACTCACCGCTACGCCGGCCGGACCGCGCTTTCGAACGTCAGTTTCGAAGTGCGGAAGGGCGAAGTGTTTGGCCTGTTGGGGCCGAACGGCGGAGGAAAATCCACGCTGTTCCGCATCCTTTCGACCATGATGGTTCCAGGCGAAGGCCGCGCCACGGTAGCAGGTTATGACGTAGTTCGGGACCCCGCCGCGGTGCGCCGCCTCGTAGGCGTCGTCTTCCAGTCCCAGAGCCTTGACCGCGCTCTCACGGTGGAGGAAAACCTCCGCGCCCAGGGCCATCTGCACGGCCTGAAGGGCGCGACTCTCCGCGATCGCATGGAAGCCGCCATGGAGCGCCTCGGCTTGGCCGACCGCCGCAAAGACCTCGTTGAAGCCCTCTCGGGCGGCCTGCGCCGCAGGGTGGAGATCGCCAAGGCGCTGTTGCACCGCCCCCAAGTGCTTCTGATGGACGAAGCCTCTACCGGCCTCGACCCCTCGGCGCGGCGCGACCTCTCGCGGCATATCGAAAACCTGCGCGACCGCGACGGCGTCACCATCCTACTCACTACCCACATTCTCGAAGAAGCAGACCGGTGCGACCGCCTGGTGCTCTTGCACCAGGGCGCCATAGTGGCCCAGGGAAGTCCCGGCGAACTGCGCTCGCGCATCGGCGGCGACGTCGTGGTTTTGGAATCGGGCGACGCGCCGTCGCTTGCGGCGCGCATCGAGCAGCGCTTCAGCATGAAGCCCACCGTGGCCGATGGCCGCGTGCGCGTGGAAATCCCGAACGGGCACCGTTTCATCGCCGAAGTGGTGGAAGCCTTCCCGGGTTCGATCGAATCGGTGGGCCTGCACAAGCCGACGCTCGAAGACGTATTTGTACGGGAAACGGGGGCCTCCATTGAGTAACTTCCTGCTGCCCGCGGCCACTTTGTGGCAGCGCGAACTCGTTCGCTTCTGGCGCCAGAAGAGCCGCGTGCTGGGCGTGGTGGCGTCGCCCTTGGTGTTCTGGCTGCTGATCGGCTACGGCTCGAATGACCTGGCGCGTTTCTATTCGGGCTCGCTGGTCCTCACCGTGATGTTTTCGGCGATCTTCTCCACCATTTCGATCATTGAGGATCGGCGCGAAGGCTTTCTGCTCTCCATGCTGGTTTCGCCCGCTCCGCGCACCAGCCTCGTGCTAGGTAAGATTTTGGGCTCGGCGACTCTGGCCTGGATACAAGGCCTGATCTTTCTCTGCTTCGCCCCGCTGGCGGGTGTCGGTATCGGGTTCGCGGAGTTGCTGCCCGTAATCGCGGCCATCTTCCTGATCTCGTTTACGCTCACCGGCCTTGGTTTCGCGATCGCGTGGAAGATGGAATCCACCGCTGGGTTTCACGGCATCATGAACCTGCTGCTGGTGCCGATGTGGATGGTTTCGGGCGCGCTGTTCCCCATGGCGACGGCTCACGGCTGGATCAAAGCGATTATGTGGGCGAACCCGCTGACGTATTCCGTGTCGCTGCTGAACCACGTACTGCGCCTGCCCAACGCCGCGCCCGGCGCCGCTGTCAGCCTTGGCGTCACAGCCGGCTTCGGCCTGGTATTACTGCTAGCGTGCGGCGTAATGGCCGCGCAGAAAAGCGCACGGAGCGCCGCGTGAATTCGGGCAAGCCAAAACATACCCCAGTGGTGGGGCATGCTTTAGCTTGCCCGTGCTTGCCTCCCCGGCGGAGCCGGGAGGCAAGACGTTTCCAGAGTTTTGCCGCAAGCTGTTTAGGTTGCTCAGCGATTCTCTTTGGCGCACTCCTACTAGCCTCCTGCTCCCAAACCGGCCCGCTACCCATACTTGGCCAAGTCCCCGAGTTCCAACTCACCGACCAATCGGGCCGCCCGTTCGACAGCCGCAGCCTTTCCGGCCGCATTTGGATAGCCGACTTCATCTACACCACCTGCACGGGCCCGTGCCCGATGATGAGTTCCCGTATGGCGCGCCTGCAATCCGCCACCGCAGGAATGCCGGGCGTCCACTTGATCTCCTTCACCGTGGACCCAGCGCATGATACTCCTGAGGTCCTGGCGGTCTACGGCCGCAACTTTCGCGCCGATCCAGCGCGTTGGAATTTCCTCACCGGCGACGCCGCGGCGCTTAACAATCTCGGCCGCGATTCCTTCCACCTCAACAGCGTCGATGGCAGCCTGGAGCACAGCATACGCTTCGCGCTGGTGGACGGGCAGGGAAGAGTCCGCGGCTACTACTCCATGACCGATGACCGCTTTGAGCAGAGCATCCTGCGCGACCTGCGCCGGTTGCAGGCGGGGCAGGCATGACGCCTCTTCTCCCGGGCATTAACGCCGTTTTGAACGCCACTTCGGCTCTATTGCTGGTGTGGGGCTACACGCTGATCCGGGGCAAGCGCATCGAGGCCCATCGCCGCGCCATGACCGCTGCGTTCGTAACGTCGTGTCTTTTTCTGGCGGGGTACCTTACCTACCACTATCAGGTTGGGACGGTGCGCTTTCCACGAAGCGGCGCCCTCCGCGCCATCTATCTGAGCATCCTCGGCACTCACACAGTTCTCGCAGCGCTGGTTCCCGTGCTGGCCATTATTACGCTGAGCCGAGGGCTGAGCGCGCGCTACAACAAGCACCGCCAGATCGCCCGCTGGACCCTGCCCATTTGGCTCTACGTGAGCGTCACCGGCGTAGTAGTCTACTGGATGCTTTACCGCCTCTAACTGCCACGCGTCCCGCAGCCGCAAACGGCCGCATCGCCTCGCGCCATAGCGCGCGCACATAGCGTCCCCCGAGCAGCGCGGCAATCAGCAGCGAGCCGAACAGCAGGACTGCGTCGATACTTTCGCGTCCCTGGCGCTCCCAATACACGTCGCGCAGGTTGAGCCACAGCGCGAATTCGTCCAGAGTAAGCGCCGCGCCGGCGCCGTAGAGAACGGCAAGAGCGCGGCCCGGCCAATGCGATTCCCTCCGGCGTCCCGAATCGTGTTCGAGCAACCCCGCATAGCCCGCCGCTAGCAAGAGGGCGATTCCGAAGACCATATGGTGAATGTGCCGCCCGCCCATCTCAACGTCGCGGAACGGCCCCCAGTCGGCCCGTATCGCGTGCGCCACAAACCGGACCGCGGCGAAAGAGAAATAGAAGCTGATGGCGGCCAGGAACTGGCGCTCGCGCCGCCGGTCTGAGAAGTGCTTGCGGTAGAGCGCTGCCGCGCGATGTCTGCCCCGAATGGCCAGCGTCAGTGCCAGGAAGGCCAGCGCCGCCGCTAGAAAGACCGCCAACCCGACGTGCCCGGCATGGAACTCGATCAGGCCCAATGCGCCTCCCGCACGGCCGAACGGATGCTCCGCGTGCGTCCGTGTGCGCGCGCGGAGCCTGCCCGCCTATTTCAAGGCTTCGTCGATTCCCTTGGAAATTTCCTCGAACGTGAACGTCTCGATGAAAGGCGCTCCGTTCACAAAAACCGTCGGCGTCTTCGCCACGCCGCGCGCAACGCCATCCTGAAAATCTTTCTCGACCAGCGCGGCGATGCGCGCGTCATCGAGCGCGGCAATGGCTTCTTCGGCCTTCACCCCGTGGGACGTGGCAAACTCCGCCAGACGCTGGTTGAAATTGTCGGTCGTAGTCTGCGCGAGGTTGGCCAGCGTCCAGCGCCGGTATTCCAGGCCCAGCTTCGGGTCCTTCTCGCCGAAGAAACGCGCCGCGATGGCCGCGCGCCGGGACCATACGTGCTTCGCTAAGGGGAAATCGCGATGCACAAACTCCACGCTGCCCGCGTATTTCGGCAGGATCTGACGATCCATCATGAGGCGGAAATTGGCGCAATCCGAGCACGCCAGGTCCTCGTAAATCACTACGCGGACCGGGCTGCCGGGTTTGCCTTCGGTCAGCCCCTGCGCGGATAGCGCGGCCACTGTAATCATAAGCGTCAAAGCGGTGCGGGCGATCATATCTTTACCGGCGAATCGAGTACGAACGTGAGTCGCGATTCGGAAGGAATACGGACGCGCTGGCCTTTGGTGATAACCTGCGCTCCCGCGCCGGCCGCTCCGCCTGCCGCCGCACCCAGCGCAGCGCCTTTTCCGCCGCCCGCGATGGCGCCGATGATAGAGCCTATCACGGCCGCTCCCCCGGCCACTTTGGCCGTCTGCTCACCGCGCGAATCGCTTACCTGCGTCACCGACTCCGTATTCACCGCGACTATGCGGTCATTCACCTTGACCGACTGCAAATTCAGAGCCAGTTCGGCGCGCCCGGTCAACTTGCCGGAGTCCTTCGAGTCCACGAGTTTCACCACCACATCGGCGCCGCGGGGAATCACCGTCTGGTTATTCACTACCACCGCTTCATCGAGCGACGCGGCAAACGTCTGCCCCACCGCACTCGTCTCCGAATCCACGCCGTCGATCATGCGGATCACCAGATTCGTGCCGGCCGGAAGTTCGAGAGACCCTCCACGCGCGGGAGGCGGCGCGGGAGCGGGAACCGTCTCGGGGCGCAGGACAATGCGACGCGGAGCCGGGGCGGCTGCGGCCGCCGGAGCCGGAGCGGGTCGTGGAGCCGGCGCTGCGGTCTGCGCCGTGGGAGCGCCCGCGCTGAACTCAATCTTCTGCACGTCGGAAATGTCGAAGGTCTGCACCTGATCGGACACTTCGATTCTCACCTGGCGCGCGGTTCCCCCCAGGAAAGTCCCGTTGATCACGCGGCCAGTCTTAAGCGTAATCGTGTCAGCGAAACCGGCTGTCGCGACAGCCAGTAATACGGCAAGTTTCAGTAAGCGCATAGTCGTACCCTGTGAGGTAGTTTCCTCCCTCAATTGTATGACGCACGGCTTCTGCGGATGGTTCAACTTTAGTCAGAGCCGGTCTGAGCCGCAACCGGCTAGGGAGCGGTGATAGCGGCCGTTCCGCATGGACAACGGGTCAAGCCGTTCAAAACTGCAACTCACCGCGTGTGGCGAAGCCGCGCCGCCCTCGGAGGGTTCTACGGCCGCTCCCTAGTCGGTCGCGGCTCGGCTTCGGCTTTATGCCGGCTTCCGAGTGTGCAGAACCGGCGCAATCTTCCGCGCCACTTCCTTGCCGCGCTCGTACGCTGCCTGGTAGAGCTCTTTCTGTTCTCCGTGGCTATGGCTCGCCCCCGTTTCGTGCAGTTTCTGCAAGCCCTTGCCGATGACGAACGTGACCGCGTAGGCGATCGCGCCCTTGGGGATCAATCCGCCTCCGAATGGAATCTTCCCAGCCAGTTCGCGCGCGATGGCGCGCCAGCCGAAGGCGCCCGCGGCGATGCCAGCGATCTCCGCTTTTTGGTTCGCGAACCCGACTTCTCTACCGTGCGCCGCCGCCAGCATAAACGCCATGCGGATCTGGTTCGCGGTCATGAAGAACGTGTCCGACGCGAACTCGCCGACCGCCCAGGGCAGTTCCATCAGGTTGGGAATTACATCCGGCAGCGCCGTGGTGATCGCAAAGAGCGCGTTCTCCCGCGCCACGCTTTGAATGATGTCGTCTACCACCGGGCCGCGGAACGCCGGAAACTTCCTGGCCAGCGGCATGCTCAGATCCGGGTTCGAATGCAGAATCTCTTCTACCGTCCTGCGCGGGTCGCCGCGGTAGAACTGGTACGTGCCATTCGGCCCCTCGATGTTGTCGGCGTAAAGGACTATATCCACGTTCTTCGGCACGCTGGCATCTTCCGCACGATGCACGGACTTGCGCATCGCCTGGCGCGCTCTTTCGGAGGCCGACGCCGGAATCAGCAGCGATTTCATTTCGTCATACTCGCCCGAAGCTGCCGCCACCATGCCGATGTGAACCTCCCTGTTCGCGCGATTCGCGATTTCATCGGGACCGAGCATGGAAAACGCCGCGCGCGCCTGCTTAATGAGCTTGAGCATATTTAGTCCGGACGCCGCGCTCCGGCCAACCGGAACACGACGCGCAACTCCTGACGCCATTCTACCGCCAGCCCGATTCGCTCCACATCCACAAGCGGCGAGAAATAATTCAGTATCACTTCCGTAGTGGGGTGAAACTCGAGGCTGGGCGAAACCAGCAGCAGCCGCGGCGGCTCGCGCCGCAGTTCCATCCCCGGAAAATATCCGGCTGGGGTGAACGCGCCGCGTTCCAGCAGCCACTTGACGTGGATCCAATAGTCTAGGGCCTGAAGCGGCAGGTGCAGATCGGCCGAGGCCTTGAGTTCAAGCGCCGCCAGGCGGCCCGAGCGATCAGCCGCAAGCAGATCGATCACTCCGCGTTCGCCACCCGTAAATACCGGCGTTTGCCCGTAAATGTACCCGGGGAGCAGGGAAGCGTCCACCGTTTCGATCTCCGCGCGCACGCGCGATTCCAGCCACGCCTCGGGCGCTTGCCGGTACGCCGGGTGGTTGCGGTCCGTCGTGCGGGGCGAGCGCAGGCGCTCCAACTCCGCCGCCAGACGCTCGATTTCCGGCAAGTGACCCACGTCGGCCGGGCGCCGGTCGCCGATCCCGAAGCGCAGCTCGCCGTTACGCCACTCCGCGAACTCGATGCCGCGCACGCGCAAACTGACGCGGCCGCCGGGGCGGGGAACGCGCTCCACGCCGGGAAGCCCAACAATGCGCTCCCACGCGCCCCAATCCCGGGGTTCATCGCCCGAAAGTTCCAGGCGCGTCGATAGATTGCCGTGGTCCTTCAGGTCCACGCGCGCCACGTAGTCGTTCTCGGAATAGGCGAAGAGGTTGAACTGCGCGGCCGAGGGGTCCAGATACAGCATCCGCAGCGCCACGCTGCCCTCGCGCCCTTCCGGCGCATAGACCGCAAGCCCTTCCACGGCGACGCGCTTCTCCCGCTGGCGCAGGTACGAAAGCCAGATCAGTCCGAAGGAAAGCGCGCCTGCGGCATCCGCGCCGGGTGGGCTCGCAATCGCCGCCCAGCCGTGCGTCCCGTGGCGCAGAAACGCCCGCGGATACGATGGCGAGAGGCTGTGCGCCAGATCGGCTTCGGCGCTCAGCTCCGCCAGCGTCCACGCCGGAAACTGGCGCCGCAGCAACAGGCGGAAACGTTCGCGGAATACCAGGCGCGCGCTGCGCAGGCCCGCGTCGGCTCCGGCGCGGCGGAGCAGGTCCACCAGATAGAGCGGCCCCTCCCTGCGCCCGAAGCGTTCCACGGAAAGCTCTATCCGCGCCCGTTCCCGCTTCCGCACCGACTGCACCCGGCGCGTCAGGTTGCGCGTGCGGTCCCATGCTTGCAGCGTGAGCCGCGAGCCGCGCATTTCGAGCAGGAAGTTCCCATCGGTGAGCGGCAGCAGGTCTTCTCCCGGCTCGTAGAGCGCGGGCTGTTTCGCGCTTGCCAGGAATTCCTCGACTGCGGTGCGGATCTCCCCCGCGGTTTGCGCCGGCGCCTCCGGAACGGTTGGCATGGAAGACTAATGATAGCCACTGGATTCGGATGCCGCCAGTATGCCATCCTGAACGATTCAGTATGGACATCATTACCGGCACGGTCGGTTGGATCGAAGTGATCTGCGGGCCCATGTTTTCGGGCAAGAGCGAAGAGCTGATCAGGCGCCTGCGCAGGGCCATGATCGCGCGCAAGCGCGTGGAAGTCTTCAAGCCGACCATCGATAACCGCTACTCGGCCAACGAAATCGTCTCCCACGGCGATCTGCGCATGAATTCGCAGGTGGTTTCGGGCGCCGCTGAAATCATCGAGCGCATCGACTGGCGCTCGGAAGTAGTGGGCGTGGACGAAGCCAACTTCATGGGGCCGGAACTCGTGGAGGTGGCGGGGCGCCTGGCCGATAGCGGCAAGCAGGTGATCATCGCGGGCCTGGATACGGATTACCTCGGCCGCCCCTTCCCGCCCATTCCGGACCTCTTGGCCCACGCCGAATCCATCACCAAGACCCTGGCCATCTGCGTCCGCTGCGGCAACCCCGCCAAGCATACCCAGCGTCTGCGCGGGTCGGACGACCTGATCGTGGTCGGCGCCGCCGATATGTACGAAGCCCGCTGCCGCCGCTGCTTCGAGCCCGGCATCCCCAAGCAGACCGAACTCGATTTCATCAAGGCCAAGCGCGCGGAAAAGAACCCGGTTTAGTCGCCGCCAGCCTTCGCCAACCCCCTGTGGCGCAAGCCGCCAGGCTTGCAGAGTCGGCGGTCGAGCCGACTTTCCCCGGCCGGGACCACGGTCAACACCCCGTGCGACAAGCAGCTCTTCCACCCGGCGACGGAGACCACAGTGCCCTCAATCCCGTTGCGCTATCCTAGTAGTACAACCTCATGATTTCCCGTATTGCCATTGCCACAGCTGACGGTGTGTCCGTTAGCCCGCATTTAGCGCGCGCCTCCGCTTTCATCGTGCTGGAGCTTGAATCCGGCCAGATCGCCTCGAAAACGGTGCGTACCCGCGAGAGCGACCAGTGCGGCAACCACAAGAGTTTCGTTGAGATGCTGGAAGGCTGCTCCGCGGTAATCTGCGGCGGCATTGGCGAAGGCGCCTTTGACTCCCTGACGGCCAACGGCATCAAGTCCATCGTCGTCGCCGGCGAGTTCACCATCGAAGACGCCGCTGCCCGGTATGTATCCGGCACGCTGCCCGAAACCGACGAGCGCGTCTGCCTTTGCCATTAAGTTCGAGTCTGCTCGCAAAACCGTTTACTCATTTTCCGATTGGGGCCGGACCGGAGCGAGACACGGCGTGCCACCCGGTCTACCCCACTGGGCCGGTGGCGTAAGTCCCTGGCTGCAAATAGGTTGATGGGCAGGGTCGGGCAGGTGAACCCAACTGGGGAGGGCTGCTCAAAATAGAAACCGGGGACAAAAGGACCGTCTCCGTGCGGAAGACGGTCCTTCTGTCCCCGGTCTTGTTGGACCGGCTTTGGCCCCGGTTTAGTTGAAGTAGGCTGCGTTGGCTTCGACGGCTCCGGCGAAATCCGCAGGAACTTCGTCGAGCGGGAAAACCGAATTCGTCGGGCACACAGGGACGCAAGCGCCGCAGTCGATGCAGTCGTTCGGATTCACATAGAGTTGCGGAATTTCCGCGAACCCGGCCTCATCGGCCTTCGGGTGGATGCAGTCCACCGGGCATGCCTGCACGCACAACTCGTCCTTCGTACAACTGCTGGTGATAACGTATGCCATGCCGTTCGGAGTGCAATTCCGGCGCCAGCGGCGTTTGACCCGTAAATGCAGGAAAATGAGACGGGAAACTCAAGAACGGAGAAAATTTGTTGGGTGAAGTGACGCAGGCTGCCACCGTTACATGGTCAACTCGCGCAACTGGGTCCAGTTTGGGCCGTCTTTCCCGCGTGGGAGGCGTCCAGCGAAGCAGGTGGCGGCGCGCTACCGGCGATCTGCTTCCACCGTGCTAATATAGTTCAAGTTATGGCAATTCCGAATGTGAAGCGGTTCCGGCCCTTTTGCCCGACCTGCAACGATAATTACACGTTAATGGCTGTCCTGCCGAAGGAAACCAACGTGGACCAGTACCTGGCGGATGCGGTGGCGCGCCACGATCACAAGGCGTTCCAGGAATCCAAGGTATTGCACTTCAAGGTGCGCGTCGGCCAGCAGAAGCAGAAGAAGGCGAAGTAGATTTTTGGGGGCAGGCCCCAGCGGCCTGCCCTTCTTGCGTTATAGCCTCGCCTGCAAACTCCGTAATGCCCTCAGTCCTTCCTGGGCCACATCTGCGTTGTTGTCGCGGCTGAGCTTCTCCAGGGGCGCTACGCTATCTTTGTCCCCGCTGTAGGCCAACACGCGCGCCAAGCCTATCTTTTCCGCCTTAGTCCCGCCGGCGATCGGGCCATAGAGCAACGCCCGAACCGAATCGGTGCGCGCCAGTTCCGCCAGAAACGCAAAGGCCTCCCCGTTATACGCGGCTGAGTTCAGCGTGTCGATCAGGAATTGGAGCGGGCTGGACTGGCTCAACTCGGTCGTGCCGAGTGTGACCAACGCGAACGCCAGCGAGACGCGCGGTGAGGTCTTATTCTCACCCTCCCAAGCCTTCCGCAACACCGGCAGATCGTTGGGATCTCGCTGGCGGGCATAACCCTCGGCCGCGGCGCCCCGTAGTCCCTCATCTTTGTCATTCAGGTACTGAGCGAAGAGTTGGCGGCTGTCCGCCGAAGGCATCATCGCAATCGCGGTCAGCGCCGCGCGCCGCACTCCAGTGTCCTCGCTCCGCCGCAGTATGTCGGCGAGCGTGGGTACGGCCTCGCGATTCTGCAGCAGTCCGGCGGCTTCGATGGCCGCGATCTGGACCTTCAGTTCGAGATCGCGCAACCGGAACGCGACGTCGGGTCCCGCCGAAGCCTCACGAGTCTTCTGAATGGCGATCAGAGATTCGTAGATCAGGTCGGAATCCTTCGAGTGCACGCCCTCGATCAACTGCGGCAGTGCGGACTTTCCGCGCAGCACGCCCACGGCGCGGGCGGCGTTGGCGCGGCCCTGAACAGTCGAGGCCCCGGCGACAAGCCTGCCCAGCGCTTCGACCACCTCCGGCCGCACCGAAACGAAGGGTTCGATAACCTCCTCCGCGGGATCGGCAAAGACCGACTTGACGCCCGAACTGACCCGCTTCAGCGCTCCGCGCAGTCCGAATTGCACGTAGCCGGGGTAGTAGAAATTCACCAGCCCGTTGGCGGCCAGCGTTTGGATCTCAGGGTCGTTGTCCCGCGTTGCCTGGATCAGCGGATTCAGGCTGGCCTGTGTTCCGATGGAAGCGATCTGCTTGACTGCTTCCAGGCGCACCTCGCGCGAGGGGTCCTTCAGAAATACCTCAAGCTTGGGCATCGCTTCGGCGCCGCCCTTGGCCGCGTCGCGCACATCCTTCGGCCGGGCGGCTTGCGCGCTCAAAATGGCAAGTGGGAAAAGCAGGAGAAGCACTGCGGTAGGGCGCATAGTTCTATGCTATCGCGGCGCGCGAAGATGGATGCAGGTTTGGGTCCTTCCTTTAACGCGGATGAACCCGAACTCTCGCGCTGAGGGCGGGGATCGCGCACCGTCATCGGGCAGAGTACACGCCCCTTGCAGAGCCACGACCGACCAGGGAGCGGCGCCTGAACCATCCCCCCGGGGCAGAAGCCCAAGGCAGCGCGAACTGCCGCCCAATCCGCACACTGTTGCGGGCACTGCCCAGCAGCGGAGGGGATGCCTCTCCCGTTAGAATTAAGACAGTGGCCGGCGTCTATCTCTCTTATCCGTTTTGCGCCCAGAAATGCACGTTCTGCAATTTCGCGTCGGGCGTGTTTCCGCGCGCGCTGGAGAGAGAGTACCTTGCTGCGCTGCGAGCGGAAGTCCGAGGGCACCGGTGGGAGTGGCCTCCGGAAACCATCTACCTGGGGGGCGGCACGCCCGGCAACATGGCGCCTGAGGACCTTGCCGGCTTGCTCGGCGACATCCCAGCGAGCCCGTGGGCCGAAGCTACGCTTGAGGCTGCCCCGGGGTCGATCACGCGCGAGCTTGCCCGGGCGTGGGTGGCGTGCGGCATTAACCGCGTGAGCCTGGGCGTGCAGAGCTTCGTGGATCGCGAAATCCGCGGAACCGGGCGGAAGCACTCGGCACCAACTGTCGCGCGGGAAATCGCGTTGCTCGCCGAGGCCGGTATCCGCAACATCAACATCGACCTCATCGCCGGGCTTTCCGGGCAGACCGAAGCGAGTTGGCGCGAGTCGCTCGATTGGATCGAACGCCTCCAGCCGCCGCACGTATCCGTTTACATGCTGGAACTGGATGACGATAGCCGCCTGGGGAAAGAGATTCTCTCGGGCGGCGCGCGCTATGGCGCGCGCGAAGCGCCCGGAGAAGACGCCACGGCGGGGCTCTACGAAACGGCCGTCGAGCGCCTCGCCGCGCTGGGCATCCCCCGCTATGAGATTTCCAACTTCGCGCGGCCCGGGTTCGAATCGCGCCACAACTTGAAGTACTGGAAATTGGAACCGTACGCCGGGTTCGGGGCCGACGGCCACTCGTTCGATGGCCGCGTGCGGCGTCAAAACCCCGAATCGGCGCGAGAGTACGTGGAATGGCGCCGCTTGCCGAACCCAGCCGCCGCCGAGCACGCGGCCGATACCCCGCATGAGCGCTTCTTCGTAGGCCTGCGCCTCACCGACGGGATACGGCCCGAGCCCGAAGAATGGCGGCGCTTCGACGCGCCTATCCGGCGTTTTGTCTCAGAGGGACTGCTGGCAGCCGAGGGCGGCGCTCTGCGCCTAACTTCACGCGGCATAATGCTTTCCAATGAAGTTCTTCAAGACTTTCTCGAACTATGATTGACCTTCGCAGCGATACAGTAACCCGGCCAACGGCCGCAATGCGGCGCGCCATGATGGAAGCCGAAGTCGGTGACGACGTTTACGGCGAAGACCCCACGGTAAACCGGCTGGAACGGCGCGCGGCCGAGATCGCCGGCAAGGAAGCGGCCCTGTTCGTGCCCTCGGGGACGATGGGCAACACCATCGCCGTGAAGTTGCACACCGAACCGGGGCAGGAAGTGATCTGCGATTCCCGCGCGCACGTTCTCGACTACGAACTCGCCATGGTGGCGTGGTTCTCGAACTGCGTCATACGCGCCATTCCAACCGATGACGGCATTCTTTCCTGGGACGCGGTGCGCCGCCACATCCGTCCTCCGGGTCCGCACTGGGCGCCCACCGGCCTGATCGAAATCGAGAACACGCACAACATGGCGGGCGGTACGGTCTACCCGTTGGGCGCGATCCGCGAGATTTGCGCCGGAGCGCACGAGCGCGGCTTGCCGGTGCACATGGATGGCGCGCGCGTGTTCAACGCCGCCACGGCGCTGGGCGTCTCCGTGAAAGAGATCGTCGAGCCCGTGGATACCGTGATGTTCTGCCTCTCGAAGGCCCTCGGCGCGCCGGTGGGTTCGATGCTGGCGGGTCCGGCGAACCTCATAGCCAAGGGAAGGCTCCTGCGGAAACGGTTGGGCGGAGGGATGCGCCAGGCGGGCATATTGGCCGCCGCCGGTCTTGTCGCGCTCGACGAGACACCGGCCAAATTGGGCGCCGACCACTCGAACGCCCGGTTCCTGGCCGAAGGCCTGGCGCGCATTCCGGGCATTCAGGCCGACCCCGGGAAGGCGGTTACGAACATCGTCATCTTCAATGTGAGCGGCACGGGATTTACCAGCGCGGAGATCAGCGCGCGCCTGAAGCAGAGCGGCATTCTGATCAACGGAATCAATGAACGCCTGATGCGCGCGGTGACGCACTACGACGTGGACCGGGCAGCCTGCGCCCAGGCTCTGGAGGCGCTTGCCGCCGCAGTGTTACGATAGCTGCTTCTACCTGATTTTGCAGGGAATTGGAACCCCGGAGGGCGCGCGAGCGTCGTTGGGTCTTCCGGTCGAGATCAAGCCAGCAGGCTCGTAGCCTGCCGTTATAAGGGATAGTAAATGCGAATAGCGGTTCAAAGAGCGTACCGGACAGCCCTGATCTTCCTTGCGGCTGGAGCGGCCTATGCCCAGCAGTATTCCATCGCCACCATAGCGGGCGCGGCGCCGCCTCTCACTTCGCCCTCAGCCGTGGGCATCTCGGTGGGCCGTCCCGCGCGCACGGCGCTCGATAAGTCGGGCAACCTGTACTTCAGCAGCGCCGATGCCGTCTACCGGGTTGGGGCCGATGGCGCCCTCACGCGCGTTGCCGGCACGGGCCACGCCGGATTTTCGGGCGATGGCGGACTCGCGGTGAACGCTCAGTTGAACTCGCCCGAGGGCTTGGCCATAGATGCCTCAGGCAACCTCTATATCGCCGATTCCGCGAATAACCGCGTCCGCCTGGTGACAGCCGCCGGCGTGATCGGCACGTTCGCGGGTGATGGGAACCCTGGGGACTACGGGGTTTTCATCAACGACGGCGTTGCCGCGCCGCAAACGCATTTGCATGCGCCATCGGCCATGGCGCTCGATTCTGCCGGGAACGTCTATATCGCCGACACCTTGAATCACAACATCCGCAAAGTCACCGGGGACGGAGTGATCACGGTGATCGTGGGCGACACCTATCCGGGATACAAGGGCGATGACGAATTGGCGACGAAGGCCGAACTCTACAAACCCAAGGACCTGCTCTTCGATTCCTCGGGCAATCTCTACATCGCCGACATGGGCAATGCGGTAATCCGCAAGGTTACCAAGGATGGAAAGATCGCCACGTTCGCGGGCACGGGCTCGATCGGACATTCCGGAGACGGGGATGTGGCCACCAAAGCCGCCATTGCGCAGCCGTTTAGCATCGCGCTCGATTCCGCCGGCAACCTTTACATCGCCGACCCCAGCGACAATCGCATTCGCAAAATCGATTCGGCTGGGAAGATCAGCACCCTCGCGGGCACGGCGCTCCCCGGTTACGCCGGCGACGGCGGCGCGGCATCGAGCGCGCTATTGAGCCAGCCCACTGGAGTCGCTTCCGATTCGGCGGGCAATCTCTACATCGCCGACTCGCTCAACGGACGGGTACGCAAAATTGCTTCCTCCGGAAACGTTTCGACCGTGGCGGGCAACGGCCTGTTCAGCTACTCAGGCGATGGCGGCGCGGCTATGGCAGCGCGCCTGGACATGCCCCAGGCCCTCGCCGTGGATGCCGCCGGGGCGATCTACTTTTCCGACTCGGGAAACAACGCCGTGCGGAAGATCGATGCCAAGGGAGTGATCTCGACGGTGGCGGGTACCGGCGCGGCCGGTTCCGGCGGGGACGGCGGAAGCGGCACGGCGGCGCAACTAAACGGGCCCACCGGCGTTGCCCTGGATGCGTCGGGCAACCTCTACATCGCCGACACCGGTAACAATCGCGTGCGGAAACTGACCGCAGCGGGCGTGATCGCGAGCGTGGCGGGAACCGGGGCGCAGGGGTACTCTGGCGATGGCGGCACGGCGACGGCAGCTCAGTTGAACGCTCCCGTGGGCGTGGCGGTAGATTCCACGGGCGTCCTCTACATTGCCGATACCGGCAACGGCGTCGTGCGGATGGTTGGGGCCACCGGCGGGATGTCGACATTCGCCGGCACAGCGAACGCCGGCTACTCGGGCGACGGGGGGCCGGCCGCACAAGCGCGGCTTTCGACGCCGCGCGGACTGGCGCTTGATGCCTCGGGTAATTTGTACATCGCCGATTCGGGCAATAACCGCATACGCAAGGTGACGCGGGCGGGCGTGATCTCTACCGTGGCCGGCGACGGCCTTCCGGGCGTCGGCGGCGACCTGGGCTTCGCGACCGCCGCGCATGTGACCGCGCCAAAGGGAATCGCCATCGATCTATCGGGAAATCTGTATATCACCGAAACCGGGGGCCGGGTCCGTAAGGTCTATGCGGGCGGAATCATTACCACCATCGCGGGCAACGGCACGCAGAGTTACTCGGGCGACGGAGGCCCGGCGCTGTCGGCTAGTCTGAACGTTCCGTACGGGCTGGCGCTGCCCGGTGGCACGGGAACGTCGATCTATATTGCCGATACGGGGAACCGCGCCCTTCGTATGTTGCAGCTTCAGTCCGCGCAAGGCCCGTTGACTTCCACCGCGGGCGTCACCAACGGCGCCAGCAATCTCTCCGGCGCCGTGGCTCCCGGCGAGGTGGTGGTGATCTACGGCTCCGGGCTTGGACCGGCGCAGTTGGCGCCCGGGCAGACCAACAGCTTGGGGAATGTTACGACGAGCTTGGCCGGCACGCGCGTGCTGTTTAACGGAACTGCCGCGCCGGTCACGTACGCGTGGGGCACGCAGGTTGCGGCGCAGGTTCCGTTTTCGGTCTCCGGGCCCACCGTGCAGATCGTAGTTCAGTACAACGGCCAGGCCGCCGCACCGGTAGCCGTGGCGGTTGCCGCCGCCGCGCCTGGCGTGTTTACGCTAGATGCCTCGGGCAAGGGACAGGCAGTGGCCTTCAATCGGGATGGATCGGACACGCTCAATGGTTCGGGGCGTCCAGTTAAGGCCGGAAGCCTGATTGACCTCTACATTACGGGGGCAGGGCAGGTTACCCCGGCAATCGTTGAAGGCGCGCCGGTGTCCGATCCGAATACGGCCGCGGCGGCGCTTGTCACGGCCACCATCGGCGGGCAGTCCGCCACGGTGCAATACGCCAAGGGTATCCCGGGAGCGATTGCGGGCGTGCTCGTGGTCCGGGTTCAGGTTCCCAGCGGACTCACGGCCAATAACGCGGCCCCGGTTGTAGTGCTGGTGGGCGGCGTTTCGAGCCAGAGCGGCGTCACCATCGCTACCAACTAGTTCCGGCGGCGGCGATATTCGCTGCCGCCCAAGCCGCCTGCGTCGATGAGGACGGCCACCACCAGGATCAAGAGATTGATTCCCTCGATCGGACGGCCGCTGTTCCGCAGCCAGGCGTAGACCAGCGTGGTGAACGGCAGGAACAGAAAGCCCAGCACGGGCAGCAGAAGCCCGTGATAGGCCCGCTCCAGGTAGCTTGAGAACAGAAACAGCAACGCCAGCGCGAGGCGCGGGAACCCGAGAATGACGATCAACAAGAGGCAGGGCATGGCGAATCCGGCCGACAGCCTGCATTGTCGCAGATCGGGCGTGTTGCGCGCATCGTCAAGTGGTACGTAGAATCTAATAGTTGCATGGCCGATAGCAGGAAGACCGTTCTGATCGTGGATGACGACCCGCACGTGCTGACTCTCGTGGAGAAGATGCTGCGCCCGCGCCGCATCAATCTGCTGGTTGCGCCACGCGCCGCGGAAGCGCTCGAGATCTGCGAACGGGAGTCCATCGACGTCTTGATTTCCGATGTGCGCATGCCCGATATGGACGGCGTCAAGCTGGCCGAGCGTGTTTTGAAATTGCGCCCCGAAGCCTCTGTGCTGCTGATCTCCGGCTACTGGAAGGAAGTTCCCCCCGGAAAACCGGGTCAGGTGCGGTTTCTGCGCAAGCCGTTCTTCCCCTCGGAACTGGTTCGGCAGTTGCAGGAAATGCTGCCGGACGCATAGCGCGCAATCGCCCCCCTTTCAAAAACCCCACTCTGAATCACGCGGTAGGATAAGGGCACTTCGCTCGGGAGGCGGAGCGCATATGAGAAACACTCTGCCGGATGAAGCTCTGGATCAGCTCTTTTGCCAGGCACGCACCTACAGCGCATGGCTGGATAAGCCAGTCTCCGACGATACGCTTCAGCGGTTGTACGGCCTGATGAAGTGGGGGCCCACCAGCGCGAACGCAAGTCCGGCCCGGTTCTTCTTCATACGTTCGCGCGAAGGCAAGGAGCGGCTGCGGCCTACGCTTGCGCCCGCCAATGTGGATAAGACGATGGCCGCGCCCGTCACCGTGATTGTCGCCTACGACCTTCTGTTTTTCGAAAAGCTGCCTAAGCTGTTCCCGCATAACGCCGCGATGCGCGAGCTCTTTGCGCAGAATCCACAGCTTGTGGAGACAACGGCCAAGCGCAATTCGTCGCTCGATGGCGCATATCTGATCGTTGCGGCGCGCGCGCTCGGGCTTGACTGCGGCCCCATGTCCGGATTCGACAATGAAAATCTGGATCGAGAATTCTTCGCCGCGGGGAAAGAGCGCGAAGGCCGCGATCAGGAGTTCTTTCCGGCAGGACACGTGAAATCGAATTTCCTGTGCAACCTGGGTTACGGAGACGCGGCGAAGTTGCACCCGCGCGCGCCGCGCCTTGAATTCAACGAAGCGTGCTCGCTTCTGTAAGGAACTGGCGGCTTCCACCCCACGCATCCGCGGACAGGCGAAACGTACGCAACAGTCCGGTTACGCCGGCCCCCGGCGGTCGAGGCGCCGATAAGGTATTTGGAGGCCTTGTATAAAGCGCCACAGAAACAGTTGCTCTTTGAATTGAGCTGCCGCATAATCCGAAATGCGCATTGCGGAATTGCAGTTCCGATTGTTGCTAGAGCCTGAACCGGCCGGTGTTCAGGCGCGAATGGATGGAGCTTCCCGCGCCGCTGGGTACATTGGGGGGCGGGAAGAAGCTTCGACCTGCATCGTCGAATGGGCCGTCTGGCCCTGCCGGCTTTAAGAAGTCTCCTTGACAGAACGCTGACCGCCTCAGGAACCGTCGAGTTCCGGGGGCCGTAGTCAAAACTTTTGTGTTTGACTGGCCGCGCGCCGGCACGGGGTTGTCCTGCTGGCGCGCGGGGTCGTTAGGCGGGCTGTGATCGCTGCGATAATTGAGCGTATGCGATCGGGTCCGATTCACCGCCGCCCTGCCGTTCTGCTGGCACTAGCTTTGTGCGGAATCGCCGCCGTGGTAAGCCTGCTGGGGCGGTTGACAGGCCGCTCCGAACAAGCGTGGCAGCCGGTGCGGTTTCCGGCCACCGCTAACGCGGAAACATATCCTTCCTTTTCCCCTGACGGCAAGAGCCTTGTCTACAGCGCCCGCGCGGGCGAGGGCGAAGCTTTTCACCTCTACATCCGCAAACTGTCCGGCGGCGCGGCCGCTGCGCTCACTTCGGGCGCGTCGAGCGACATAGGGCCGGCCTGGTCGCCGGATGGCAACACCGTCGCGTTCCTGCGAGTGAGCGACGAAAGCGGCTTGTGCATGACGGTGTCCGCCAACGCGCCGGCGGCGGCGCCGCGGAAAGTTGCGGAGTGCGCGGTCTCGGGCGGCGAAGAAGCCCTGCCGGCGTTGACCTGGACGCCAGACGGCAAATCGCTGATTGCTGCTGTGCCCGCCCCAAGCGGCGTGCCGGCTCTGGCCGCGTTGCCTCTGGACGGCAGCGCGCCCAAGCCATTGACGGCGCCTCCAGCCGATGGAACGGGCGATTTCATGCCTGCCGTTTCTCCCGATGGAAAGCGGCTTGCGTTCATCAGGACATCTGGACCCCAAAAGTCGGATATTTTCGTTTCCGGTCTCTCGGGTGAAAATCCGGGGCGGCGTACGTTCGATGGCAGTTCCATTCGCGGCGTCGCGTGGACGCGGGACGGACGCGACTTGATCTACGCGGGACAGCGGGCCGGCCGTTGGTGGGGGCTGTGGCGCGTCAGCGCCGGAGGGGGCAGTCCGCGCGAGGTTCGGATCTCCGGCGGGGCGGCCGAGTACCCCGCCGTTGCTCGTACCGGCGGGTTGGCTTTCAGCGAGAATTCTTCCTCTCCGGCCATTTGGCGGGCCGAGGTAGTCGAAAGCGGCGGACGCTCGAGCGCGCTCATCGCTTCATCCGCCGCTGAATCCGGCCCGGCTTATTCGGCGGACGGCAAGAACATAGCGTGGGTCTCCACGTTGAGCGGCGCCGAAGAAATCTGGACGGGCGACGCCTCCGGCGGTGGCCGCCGTCAGATTACGAAACTGGCCGGCGCTATGCGTCCGCAGCGTCTCGCGTGGTCGCCTGACGGCCGGCTTATGCTTTTCGAATCCAGCACCAACGGCGAGACCGCGCTCGAAGTGGTTCCGGTCTCGGGCGGCACTCCAAAGCGCGTAGCCATCGGCGCTTCGAACGCATCCTGGTCGCGCGACGGAAAGAGCGTCTATTACCAATCCGCCGCACAGATCTTCAAGGTGGGCGCCGATGGAGCGAATGCGCGGCCGCTTACCGATGCCCGCCGCCGCAGCGCCAACACCCCGGAGGAATCCGTTGACGGGAAGTTCCTGTATTTCTGGGGCTGGGGCGGGGTCAACCGTATGCCGGCCGAAGGCGGGGTGGAGGAACGGGTGTTCACCCTCGAAGAAAACTCCAGGTGGGGCGGCATGCACGTCACGGCCCGCGGCATCTACTATCTGGCATCGAACCGTGCGCACCGGGGAACCACGGGATACTTCTACGATTTTGCAGCCGGAACCTCTTCGCGAGTGCTGCAACTCGCTGGCGTTGATCCATCGGGCATCGCGTTTTCCCCGGACGCCCGTTTCGTGGTCTATTCCCGCGTGGACCGCAGCCGGCAAACTCTGGCGTGGATTCGAAACTTCGAGTGAGCGCTTTCGCCCATTGCAAACATTAATTCAGGGTCTCTTCATCCGGCTTTGCTGTACAATTCGCCTCGGGATTTCCCTGCGAGGTGAAAAAGATGAAGATTTTCGCGCTGGTTTTGGCGTCGATGTTTTGTGTGGCGCAGGCGCAGGACGTGGGGTTCCTGTGCGTGAAAGCCCACCCGGGACGCGTGGGCGTCTTTCTGGATGGCAAGTACCTGGGGCCCGCGGCCAATTTTCGCATTGCCCGAACATACAGCGTGCCCGCCGGGGCGCATGAAGTGAAACTCATCGATCCACGGTATGAGGAACTCGTAACAAAGGTCACCATAACTCCAGGCAAGAAGCTTAAGCTCGACGAGACCTTGCGCCCACTGCCTGCTGCAAAACCCCCGTTTGGGACGATTCGCGTGCAAAACCCGGACAAGTATGCCGCAGTGTACGTGAACGGCAAGTTCTACGGGCACGTGGATGAGTTCAGCAACATCGGCCAAGGCATCATGCTGAATCCCGGCAGCTACGTGGTGACAATCGAGCCGGCATCCGGGCCGCCGGTGGTGATGACCGCCAACGTAGAGGCCAAGAAGACGTATATCGTCAGGTAGGGCGGCAGATTTCAAAATTAACTGCGTACGGCGAATGCCCGCGCGGAGGGTAATGCCTACCTTGTCGAGCGGTTACGCCGGTTTTGACGCAGGGCGCTACAATCGCAGAGTCGAAAGTCTCCACTGAGGTTGCGTGGCATGGATTCTCCCGAACGCGTTTCACAAGAACATCTGGAACTCACCAGGCGCTTCTTTGTCGGCTTGGGCGGCCCGGCGGCAGCGGCGTGGGCCGCTTCTCCGCTGGCAGCGGCGGATGCGCCGGCGAATCCGCAATTGCAGGAGGCAATCTCCAAGCTGGTCTACCTCACGCCTCCTGAAAAGGCGTTCATTCTGGACAAGGGCAAGGCCGGCGTAGCGAAACTTCCTGACGAGGAACTGCCAAAGCTCGGCCTCACCCCCGACACGTGGTCGCTCGAAGTGCTGGCCGACCCGGCCGGCGGCAGCGTGATCGAACGCTCCTTCACGCACGCCCAGGGAAACGCTCTGAACTGGAGCGGGCTCATGAAACTGGCCGAAAGATCCGCCATCCGATTTCTGCAAATCATGAATTGCACAAACGGCACGGACCCCCACCACATGAGCCACTGGGAGGGCGTCCCTCTGCGCGAACTCATCTGGATGGCCGGACCCAAGGACAATATCCGCCGCGTGTATTACGAGAGCTACGTGCCCGCCGGGCAGCCCACATTCCGCAGCTCGATGCCATTGGGAATGATTCTCGAAACGCCGCCGGGCGATATCCCCCCTGTGCTGGCCTACAAAATGGATGGCGAACTCATCCCCGCGTCGCGCGGAGGGCCGGTGCGAATGATCGTGCCGGGGTCGTACGGCAGCCGCTCGATCAAATGGCTCACGCGTATTCTGCTGACGAACGATTTCAAGGCGAACGATTCGGATGCCGACTTGAACAACGACCCGGATAACGCGCAGAAGACGCGCGCGCGGTTCGTGAACGCTCCCAAGGAAGCCGCGCCGAATCAGCCGTTCGCGCTTACGGGGCTGGCGCAAATTGGCGTTTCGGGATTATCCAAGGTTCAGTACGCCGTACATTCGCAGGCACAGAAGTGGCCCGCCGACGACCCCTATTGGACCAAAGCGGAGTGGAAGGATGCGGAGATCCTGCCGCCTCCCACGAATTGGGGCGGGGGACTGCCCGGCGGGAAACTGCCGGAACGCACAATCGGAATCGATCCGGTGAAGGGCACCCCCTTGCAGTGGCCGATGCGCTATACCATCGCGCATTGGGCCGCGCTGGCCGCGGGAGTCCCGGCGGGCAGCTACGACATCATCTGCCGCACCGTGGACGGTAACGGGATTCCGCAGCCCCTGCCGCGCCCCTTGGCGCGGACAGGCTTCAACACGCTGCAAGTGGCGACGCTGGTGGTGAAGTAGGGCACGAAGAACACTTACGCCTGATCGAGAGGCCCGCCACGGGAGCCGCTTAGATCGCTTCCAGTTCCTCTTCAAGCTCTTGCTTACTCGCGAGGCTCGCGTAATACCCGCCTGCTTCGATCAACTCGGCGTGCGTACCCTGCTCTACAATCCGGCCTTTTTCCAGCACGATTATCCGGTCCGCCAGCCGCACCGTCGATACGCGGTGCGAGATCAGCACCACCGTGCGGCCCCGCATCACGTCAGCAAGATGAGTCAGAATGCGTTCCTCGGTGAGCGTGTCCACGCTCGAAAGGGCATCGTCCAGCACGAGGATGCGCGGGTCGCGCAACACTGCCCGGGCGATGGCCGTGCGCTGCTTCTGTCCGCCGGAAAGCGTGATCCCGCGTTCGCCCACCATCGTGTTGTAGCCATCCGGGAACCCTTCGATGTCTCCGGCCAGCCCGGCGATTTCCGCGGCCCGGCGAATCTGTTCCTCGGTCGCCTCCTCCACGCCGAAGGCAATGTTCTCCGCCACCGTCGCGCTGAAGAGAAACGTTTCCTGCGGAACAAAGCCGATATGCCGCCGCAACTGGCCCGGATCGAGGCCGCGCAGATCCGCGCCGTCCAGCAGCACGGCGCCCGACGAAGGGTCGAACAACCGTGGTATCAAACTCGCCAGCGTGCTCTTGCCTGAGCCTGTGCGCCCCACCACGGCGACCGTCTCGCCCGCTTGTATGTGGAGACTGACGCCCTCAATCGCCGGGCCGCTGCCGTAGTCCATCGAAACGCCCTGGAACTCGATGTCGCCGCGCACACTCTCAAGCGGCGGCGCTCCGGGCGGAGCGGTGATCGAAGGCTGCTCGTGAAGAATCTCGTTAATCCGCTTGAGCGACGCGCTGCCGCGCTGCATCAGGTTGACCACCCATCCGAGCGCGATCATGGGCCAGATCAGCATGGCCATGTAGGCGTTGAACATGACGAACGAGCCCACCGTCATGCGTCCCGCCAAAACTTGGCGGCCGCCAATCCACAGCGTGAGCAGCAGCGTCAGCCCAATCAGCGTTTCGAGAAGGGGCTCGAAAATTCCCTGGATGCGCACCAGCTTCAGATTCTGCCTGATGTATTCCCGGTTGAGTTCCTCGAAGCGCCGCAACTCCGCCTGCTCCTGAACGAAAGCGCGGATCATGCGCACGCCGGAGAGGTTCTCCTGCACACGGCTCGAGATATCCGAGAACATGGCCTGAATCCGTTCAAAGCGCCCGTGAATCTTGCGCCCGAAGAAGATCACCGAAACGCTCACCAGCGGGGCGGGCAGCGTAGCCAGTACGGCGACGCGCCAGTCCACCGAGAGCATTACGCCCATGGCGAACACGAAAGTGAAAATGGTCTCGGTCCAGTACATGATGCCCGGACCCAGCATCATGCGCACCGCGTTCAAGTCATTGGTCGCGCGCGCCATGATGTCGCCCGTTCGAGTGCGCGCGTAATAATCCGGCGAGAGGGATGCCAGATGGCGGAACAAATCGTTCCGCAAATCGTACTCAATGTCGCGCGAGATGCCGATGATGATGACGCGCATCCAGTACTGGAAAACGCTCTTGACGATCGCCAGTCCGGCCAGGCAAACCGCGAAGCGTATGAAGGCGGTCGATTTCCCGAGCGCGTCCACGGCGCCGCGGATCATCAGCGGCTGCGCGGTCTGCGCGATGTCTTTGAACAGCAGGCAAGCCAGGCCGAGGAACATGCCGCGGCGATACCGCCAGAGATAACCGCGAACGGTCTTGAGGCTTTCCCACACGTCCTAACCTAGATCCCAAAGAAGTCCGCGATCGTCTTAGTCCATTCCAACAGCAACATCTTGGAGGATTCCCTGTCGCGCCACCAGTAATCGGGTTGAAACGATCGGGTCGGCGCCGCCACCACGCGCATCGCGATTCCCGATCCCTTGTCGATGCGCAGGAAATCTCGCGCGGAGCGCGCCGTGTGGTAGGTGCTCGTCACCAGCAGAAAACTGCGGATGCCGCGCCGCCGCAACTCCGGCAGGATCAGACTTACTTCTTCGCTGGTGGAATGCGCACGTACAGGGAAGGAAATGAGACCATCCGCCGGGTAGCCCCGGCTGAGGGCATAGGCGATCGCAAGGTCCGATTCCGTACGCCCGTAGAATCCGTAGATGCCGCTCACCAACACGGCCGGTACGTATCCCTCCCGCAGCAGTTCCGCGGCCTTGACTACGCGCTCGCCTTGATAGTCTCCCGCCAGCACTACCGCGATATCCGCTTTCGCCGGACCGTCGTCACGAATCAGCGCGTATGCAAACCAGGGGAGCCACAGCGCATGCGTGATCGCTGCCGCCGCAACCAGCGCAACCATGGCCAAGAGAATCTTCGGGAGGGAAAATCGGCGGCGCTCCAAGGGCTATTTCTCGTCCCCTGAGGTTTTCTGGTCAAGATTGCCCACCGTTTTCAGGCGCTGGTAGAGGCGTTCCACTTCGGCCTCGTCCTCCGGACGGAGAATGCGATACCGCGGAGGCGGCGCCTGTTTGCGCTCCGCAACCGGGCTCATCTCGCCCCAATACTGGCGGTAGGGAACCCCGTCGATCAGCGCATCGCGGGAGAACCGGCGCATGTGACGCAGAAGCCCCGTGCAGTGATCCAGTTCCCCGGGATAGATCACCGTCACGCGCGATTCGTCGAACAGCGTCAGCCGCACGATCAGAGGCGATACCCATCCGGTGCGGTCCAGTCGTCGAATGTCCATCCACGGCACCACACGGCGCCCAAGCGATAGGTAGCCCTCGTGAATCTCAATGGGGGGACGAAGCGCCAGCGCGAATAACAATCCGGCCGTGATTAAGAACAACCCGGTGGCGATAAAGGATAACGGAGCCCAGAACCAGCCTAACCAGCCCGATACCGCAGCTAGGCCCAAGGCGGAGATTCCGAACCATTTGTAATGTCCCGCAGGCCGGTATCGTGTCATGGGAAACCCCGTCTTCACCTAAGACTACTCCCCAGCGGACACGGCGTCAATTCGCCCAAAGGCCTGGCGCGCCCTCCACAGATAATGCGCGCCGCTGATCACCGTAATCAGAGCGCAGGGCCACGCCGCGGCCGACGCTAGCCACTGAACCCACGCCGGTTCGAGCACATTCGACGCCATCCAGCAGATCACCGTTGCAATTTGAATCAATGTGGAAAGTTTTCCCCATCGGCTCGGCGGAAACTTGCGTTGGGGAGTCATCCACATTACCGCCAAAACGCCCAACAGGATGAAGATATCCCGGCCGATGACCAGACCGACCACCCATAGCGGGGCCAGCCCCGCCCACGCCAGCGCCAGAAAGACTCCGCTCAACAGGCACTTATCCGCAATCGGGTCCAGGTACGCCCCGGCCCGCGTCACGCGCCCGAGGCGCCGCGCGACCGCGCCGTCGAGGAAGTCGGTGAAGCCGGCCGTCAGAAACAGCGCCAGCGCGAGCCAGTGCCTGCCTCCCAGGATCGCTTCCACGATGAACGGGACCATCAGCAGCCGTATCAGCGTAAGTAGATTCGGTAAGTTGACCCAAGAGGCCATTAGAAACGAGTGTAACCCGAAGCGCTTCGCGCCCCATCGGGGTAGGCCTCCTGGCCTGCCCAGTTCACCCGCGCCTCCCCGGTCCCTTATCCTGCACTCGTCCCTTCCAAACGCCGCCGCGCCCGCGCCAGTAGGCATACGCCGAATGAATCGTCGCGCCCATGTAGAACAGCGTCACCAGCGGCAGCAGCGGCGCGCGCAGTGCCGAAACGCGGTAGTAACGCAGGGCGGGGAAGTAGGCGATCGACATCAGCCCCCACGCCGCCGCGCCCAGAACGCCCGCGGGTTCGCCCCAGCAGGCCGCTGTCAGAATCGGCGGCAGCAGGTAGGTCACGCCCAGCCCGAGCGCCGCGCCAGTCAACAGAACGCCCGAGTGCCGCAACTGCCGGAAGGCGCTCCGCGAAATCATGCGGCCAATCTCGCGGAAGTTCTTATACGGCCGTATGCTGCGGGTCTCGCGGTTCAACCCAAGCCACACTCGTCCGCCGGCTCGCTTGACGGCGTGAGCGAGGGCGCAATCGTCGATCAGTTCGCCGCGGATCGTCTCGATTCCGCCGATTCCTTCGAGCGCCTGGCCGCGTATCAGGATGCAGCCGCCCGCCGCGCCTGCCGTGCGGCGCCGGGAATCGGCAATCCACTCCGGCGGGTAGAGCAGGAAGAAGAAAAAGACGAACGCCGGAATCAGCGCGCGCTCGGCCGCCGTGGCGCACTCAAGCGTGGCCATGTACGACGCCAGGCTGTAGTCTCCATCCGCCGCCCGCGCGACAAGCGCTTCGAGTGTGCCGGGAGCATGCGTGATATCGGCGTCCGTCAGCAGCAGATACTCGGGCTCGAGCGCCGCCGCCGCGCGCACTCCCTGGTCGACCGCCCACATCTTGCCGCTCCAGCCTTCGGGAAGCGGCTCGCCCCGAATCACCGTAATGCGCCCCGGCGCGGCTCGGCGCGCCACGTCGGCAGTGCCATCTGCGCTGCCATCGTCAGTGAGCACAATGTGGAACTCGCCCGCATATTCCTGGGCCGCCAGCGAGGCCACCGCACGCCCCACCACATCCGCCTCATCCCGCGCCGGAACCACGGCCACCACACGCGGCAAACCCTTCGTTGTGGGGCGGGCCTCATGGCCCGCGGAGCGGCGCGCCGGCTCCACGTCCGGTTCCCGCATTCGCCAGAAACCGCCCCGCGCCGCCAGCAGCCAGCACCATATCGCAGTCGAAAGAGCGCCGGCCGCTTCGAGAATCATAAACTCGCATTATCGCGCGTGCTCGCCGGTTGCCCTAGGCTGGAATGTCCCGGCCTCGCTCCGGTTCATTCGAGCGCAATCACAATCGCCCCGGCGACGATCAGCAGCCCCCCGATGCCTTTTCCCATCGTGAGTCTCTCGCCCAGGAACATGGCGCTCATCACAATTACGAGGGCAACGCTCAACTTGTCAATTGGCGCCACTCGGGAAGCTGGACCCACCTGGAGCGCGTGAAAATAGCAGAGCCACGAAAGCCCCGTAGCCAGGCCGGATAGCGCCAGAAAGAGCCACGCCCTGCCCGGCAACGCCTGGTATCCCGCGGCCGGCCGCAAACCGAATGCGAGAGCCCATGTGAAGACCACAACCACGGAAGTCCTCACAGCCGTAGCCAGATTGGCATCAACTCCCGCCACTCCGACCTTCGCCAGGATAGCGGTCGCCGCAGCGAACACCGCGGAAAGGAGAGACCATACGAGCCAAGTCATGAGCCCAACCTATCACACGCCCCCCAAAGCCCGGGCGCCTGGCCAGGAGCCCGATCCCGCAGCGATAGAACCCCGCTGATTGCCAGTGCGGCGCGGGCACACCATCTCCGTTCCCAGCATTCCGTCCTCATGGTTTCAATGCGTTACGCCTTCCCCGCCAAAAGCCCAAGGTACACTAAGCATGGGTAGACAAGCCGCGCAACGCGATCCGATTGGCTTCGTTCCGCCGCCTCAGCGGGGCAGACCCCCTGGTCGGGCCCGCCTCGAAGAGGCGTGCAGTCAACGTCCCCAGGCCTCCGGTCAAATTGGCTTTGTTCCGCCGGGCCAGTTCGTTCCACCCTTGACCCAGCCCGAAGGGCGGCAGATATTAGCCCACGGCGCCAGCCGTCGGGGAACCGGTTTCAAGCCGGAGGAGCCCCGTCACGGGCGGAAGAACGCACGGGGGCCGTCCGCAAATGCTTCGCTCCGCAGTCTTTCATTTCGCTGGCCGGCGTTCCCGGGGGATTGAGCCCGCACCATTCTGCGCACTCGGTTACACTGGCGCTCGGGGGCATTTCGAACCTCGTCCGCCCCCGGCGTCAGCATGGAAAAGAATATCGTCATCAGGGCAAACGCTTCGCTTGCGTTGCTGGCCGGCGCCTTCGGGCTATTGCTGGCGCTGCTGATGGCGGCGGCCCTCGTCGCCTACCCAATGCCTGAGATCGGGACGTTTCCCCCGGTCCTCACCAGGGTGGCGGGCATGGCTGCGGTGTTGCTGTTCGGCGGTATTGCCGTGGGGGGAATCGCGTCCGGCGCCGGAGTTCTGAAGAGGCGCCCCTGGGCTCACGTTTCCGTGATGATCTTCGCTGCCTTGGTCGCGTTCTTCGGCGGGACGGGCTTCCTGATCATGCTCTTCATCCCCAACCTGGTGGACGCCACCGCCGATCATGGCTCCGCCGGGTTCCTCCGCGCAGCGCTGGTCGGCTTCTACGCAGCAAGCGCCGCCGTGGGCGCCTGGTGGCTGATCCTCTTCAGTGGCAGGGATGCGCAGACCTATTTCGCGGACCGGCCCGCGCCGTCGCGGCGCGGTGTGCGGCCCCTAAGCGTCACGCTGATTGCGGCGTGGTTCATGGCGGGGGCCGGGGCGGCAAGTGCGGCGGCGGTTTTGCGTCTCCCCGCACCAGTGTTCGGCGTCTGGGCCGAGGGCTGGCGCGCCTTCGTCCTCTACACGGCGCTGGTGGCTCTCCAAGTGGAGCTTGCGGCGGGCCTGCTGCAACTGTCGGAGAGAGAAAGGGTCCGCGGCATCTTCTATTTGGCCCTGCTCGGAACCGATGCCCTCGTGTGCGCCGTGGCCGCCGGTTATGTCCGCGAAATGAGGGGCCTGAGTCTCGAAACCGGAGCCGTGGTTCGTTTTAGCAGCGCGGCATTACCGCTGGTCTGGATTCTCGCGGGGGCATGCCTGCTGGGAGTAGTGCTGCCCATCTGGCTGCTCATCCGCAGCCGGGCTGCTTTTCGCTCGGTCTGAGCGCTAGATGCCCAGGGCGTTGAAAATGAGGGTCATGTCGTCGTGCGCCCGAACCACTGCCGGGTCGCGCTGCATCGCGTCGTAATATTGCCGCCCGAAGCCCTCGCCGGTCTCGCTGGGGGAGATCAACTCCCTCGCGGTTTGGATCACCCGTTCGGCAGCCTGCGGCTCCGCCGGTTCTTTGGTGTCCAGGAGTTCGTCGATCGACACGATGAATTGCGAGAGTTGCCGCAGCCAGGCAAAGAACGGGTCGTTCATCGCCAGGCCGAAGTATTGGCTAGGGCTGGTGATCGGCTGGATATCCCTCTCGTAAGCCGCCTTCTGGGAATCCAGCAGCCTCATGTGGAGGCGTAAGAGTCCGGTTCTGAGATCCTTCAGGCGCTGAATCGAGGCGCCGGGCGCGGTTGGCATGGCATTCACCAGCCTAGCAGGTCATCCACCGCCGTAGAGCCGGGCCGAATTGTGGTAAAAAGCTGCAAGCGGCAGAAAAGGATGGTCTTCCGCGTTTCCCGAAAAGTTCCGGGGCGCTGGCCGGTATAGCTCGAACCGTGTAGAAATGATACAATTTGTTTAAATTCCCATATGGCATCTCTCATCCAGAACCAGTTCGAAAGCAACGTAGTTACCACGTCCGTGGACTACGTTTTCAACTGGGCGCGTAAGTCGTCCGTCTGGCCGTTGACCTTCGGGTTGGCATGCTGCGCCATTGAGATGATCGCCGCGAGCGCTTCGCGGTTCGATATCGCTCGCTTCGGCGCAGAGGTATTCCGCCCCAGCCCGCGTCAGTCCGACCTCATGATCGTCGCCGGCACGGTGACTCTCAAGATGGCTCCGGTGCTGAAGCGTATCTGGGACCAGATGCCCGATCCGAAGTGGTGCATGGCCATGGGCGCCTGTTCGAGCGTGGGCGGCCCGTTCAACACTTACGCCGTCCTGCAGGGCGTGGACAAGATCGTACCCGTGGACGTCTACATCACCGGTTGCCCCCCGCGGCCGGAGAACCTCTTCTACGGGTTGATGCAACTCCAGGACAAGATCGACCAGATGACCACCCTGGTGAAACGGCCCACGGAAGTGCGGCTCGACGAATCGATGCTGGCCGATTTCAAGAGCCAGATCCGGATCTCCCAGATTCAAAACCCGGCATAGCTTGTTCTACAAGGATTCGCAGCAGATCTATCGCGCTAAATCGCTGGCGTCTATTCCGTGGCTGATTCACGGTTTTGCCACGCGCCACGCCGATATCCCCGCGCAATTCGAGCGCCTCGCCACTCTGAAGCAGATCCACTCGGCCGATTGTATTTTTGCCGACGGGCGAACGGGCGTACTCGGGCAGGGCGACGCATTGATCGAGAATGAACCCGGCGCGGTAGTCGCTGTGAGAACCGCCGATTGCATTCCCATTCTGATCGTTGACGAGGAGCGGCGCGTTGTCGCTGCGGTGCACGCCGGATGGCGCGGCACGGTGGCCGCGATTGCCGCGCGCGCCGTCCAGACCATGCATGAGCGCTTCGGATGCCCTCCGGCGGATTTGCGCGCCGCCATCGGCCCTGGCATTGGCAAGTGCTGTTTCGAGGTTGGCCCCGAAGTGGCCGTTCAGTTCGGCGCCCAGGGCAGAACCCGTATCGACCTGGAGGCCCATAACCTCCGCGTGTTGCTCGAAGCCGGCCTGAAGCCGGAGCGGGTCGAAGCCTCCGGTCTTTGCACCGTCTGCATGGCTCAGGATTTTCATTCCTATCGCCGCGACCGGGAGGCCGCGGGCCGCTGTTACTCTTTCGCCGGAATCCGCCAGGCGGTACAGTAAGATTGAGCCTCACCCATGTTCACGTGGATCTGCCAGCAATGCGGGCGCGAAGTACCGCCCTCTTATAACGACTGCCCGGATTGCGCGGCAAAGAGCCAGCCGGCGCAAGCATCCGGGTCGCTCGCGCCGGCGCCGCCCGTCTCGCCGGAGCGCCAACTGGAAAAGCCCGTGTCGCCCGCGATGCCGGTGGCGGCAAGACCACGCCCCGCCGCGGCTCAGCACCACGGCGCGACCTTGCCTGTATGGCTGCTCACTCTCTTGTTCGCGTTTGCGTTTCTGGGCCTGGGGGCTGGAATCTATTGGGGCGTCGGCTATTTCCGAGGCCGTCCCTTGCAAGGGACGCCGTCGAGCACCGTGGAAAGTCCCGCCGCGAAACCCGGCAACGCCTCCAATCCGTTCCAGAAGTTCGTCGAGATTTCGGGACTGCGTTTTGCGTCGGAATCGAAAACTCCGGATCGTGTGGTTGTGAAGTTCATGGTCACGAATCACTCCGGCGCAGCCATTGACGGCCTCGCCGGGAACGTCACCATCTGGGGCCGCACGCAGCAATCGGAAGAAGACGCCCAGGGCACATTCTCGTTCCTTACGGACCTGAAGCCTCTCGAATCGAAGGAACTCTCGGCGCCGCTCACCACCAAGTACAAGATCTACGAACTGCCCGACTGGCAGAATGCGACCGCCGACGTACAGATCACTGCTCCTGAGGGAGGCTTCGCAAGTTCTCCTGCGCCTCGCTGAAGGCCGGACGGATAGCGAGAGCGTGCTCAAAATCGGCGCGCGCCGCCTCGGGGAGCCCGATCAAAGCGTAGGCTACGCCTCGATTGTTATAGTACTCGGCATTCGACGGATCGAGCGTAATCGCCTGGCTGAAATTCTCCAGCGCCGCATCCGGCTGGCGCTCGTCCAGGTACACCTTGCCCATGGCAGCAGCCAGCGTCGGGTCGTTCGGGTTCGCGGGACGCGCGGCTTCAAGCAACTCCAACGCCTTAGCCGCCGGTAGCGCGCGGGCGAGTTGCACCTTGGGACGAACCTTTTCCGGGCTGCGCCGCACGGCCTCGGCCCACAGCGTTTGCTCGCTCATCCACACCTGCGTGCGGAAGAAGCTTAGAATCGTGAGGAGCGCCAAGACCGCAATCGCCGCCGGTTTCACGCGCGCCAACCCGATGCCGGCCGCGGCGGCGAAGGCGGCCATCGGAAGATACATACGCCAGTCGGCGGCTAAGTCGCGCGCGGGGAGCAGGGAAGAACTGGGTAGCAGCAGAGCGAAACCCGCCACCAGCCACATTGCCCAGCGCCGGTTCGCGCGCCAGGCCCACGCCGCCGCGCCGAGCAGTAATGCCCAAGCCAGCAGGCCAAGCCAGAGGGCGGGGATGCGTACGTCCGGGTCCACCGTAAAGCCATACGGAACCACGAGCAGCCGCAAGTAGCGCCACACGGCCGGACCCTCGCCCAGGAAATATCGCCACGGGCCGTAAATGCCGGTGGCCGTATACGCGGCATGCGCCAACCCGGCCGCGGCCAGCGCCGCGGCGACCAGAAACTGCGGCGAGCGCGCTGTCTTCAGCAGGCCGCCCGCTGGCTCGGCGCCGGGCCTGTTCCGCAGCCGCTCCGCCATGAGAAACAGAACAGGCAGTGCCGCGCAGCTCTCGTTCGCCGCCACAGCTACCGCAAAGGCCGCCACCGCCGCCCATCGCTTGCCATCTATCCAAGCCAGCAGCGAGGCCAGGCAGAGGAGCGTTCCCAGAAGCGCCGCTCGCGCGGAGATATAGTCCACCGCTCCCGCCTGTATTGGGTGGAGGGCGAATACCGCCGCCCCGAATACCGCCGCCTCCGGCGCCAGCCGCCGCAAGCACTCGTAAAGCAGCATCACCGCGCCCAAATGGAGCGCGAGGTTCACCACGTGGTAAAGCGGAGCGGAGTTCCCGCCAATGAGATAGCTGAGCCAGAAAGTAAACTGCGTCAGCGGCGCCGCCATCCGCCACGCCCAAACCTGAAGCCCGCCCGCGGGAGAGGTTAGAGCGGCGTCGGAGAAAATGGCATAATCGTCGAAGTGAAAGCCCGAACTGAGCGAAAGCCCGAAGGCGGCCAGCGCCGCTCCGAGCGGAAGAAGCCGATTGCGATCCACTCACTACGAGCTTACGTGAAACGCCCGTCGAACGCATCCGAACGGCGCGAACGCGTGGCCGAAATTCTCAAGCGCCTCGACGGCATGTACCCGAACGCGACGTGCGCGTTGTATCATTCAAGCCCCTGGGAATTGCTGGTGGCCACTATTCTCTCGGCCCAGTGCACGGATAAGCGCGTGAACGAGGTGACGCCGGGCCTGTTCGCCAAGTATCCGACCCCGCAAGATTTTGCGGCGGTTCGCCCCGAGGTGCTGGCCAATGACATCCGTAGCACCGGCTTCTTCAATAACAAGGCGAAATCGGTGGTAGGCGCGGCCTGGAAAGTGGTGGGCGAGTTCGGCGGCCAGGTTCCGCGCACCATGGAAGAACTGCTCACCGTTCCCGGAGCGGCGCGCAAGACGGCCAACGTGGTGCTCGGAACGGCATACGGAATCGCCTCTGGCATTGTGGTCGATACGCATGTGCAGCGCCTCTCGCAGCGTTTGGATCTTACCCACAACACAGACCCGGTGAAGATCGAGCAGGACCTCGTCAAGATCGTCCCCAAGGAGCGCTGGATACTGTTTTCGCACCAGCTCATCCTGCACGGCCGCGCTCTCTGCCAGGCCCGCAGCCCGAAATGCGCCGAGTGCGCTTTGGGCGATGCGTGCTACGCCAAGGACAAAACCGCCTGAATCGGCGCGTGCCGGTTTCACTAACTTTTCCTTCTCTCCGATGAAACCGGAGTTACTCCGTCTCCTTCTAACCAGGCAGGAGGGAAGTGGAGATGCGAACCAGACTTCTTGGGATACTGGGCGCGGGGCTGGTGGTCTCTTTGGGGCTTGCCTACGCGTCGAACCAGACCCCGGCTGCTTCCTCAAGCGCCGGTGACATAAACAAAGGCGTAGCTCACGCACTCGCGGTGTATCCGGATTACACGATTTGGGATAACGTCGAGTACCACGTGAATGGCGGCGAAGTGGAACTGAGCGGAGTCGTCAGCGAACCCGTCAAGAAGAGCGACCTTTTGCGTACCGTGCAGCGCATTCCTGGCGTGACCGTTGTGTCCGACCGGATACGCGTGCTTCCGTTGTCTCCGATGGATAACCAACTGCGGTGGCAGGTTGCGCGCGCCATCTACGGCGACAATATCTTGTCGCGCTATGCTGTCGGACCGCTGTCGCCGATTCACATTATTGTGGATAACGGCCACGTGACCCTGGCCGGCGTTGTCTCCACCGAAATGGAGAAGAACGTCGCCACTATGCGAGCGTCGGGTGCGGGATTGAGTTTTGGCCCCGTTGTGAACAACCTCGTTGTTGAGAATCCACCGAAAAAGAAATAACCCGCAGGTTGTCCTCCGGACGGCCGGGCTTGTAGGGAGCCCGGCCGTTCCCGTCCGAATAGAATCCAACTCCAAGCCGCCGCAAAGTCGAACGAATACCCGGCACGCCGCGTTGTGTGGCGCACGATTCATCGTGCAGAGACGGCATTCATGCCGGCATTCTTGGGCGTTGCTACAATCGGCTTCGTGAACGGCGCGAAGTTATATCTCGGGATCGATGGCGGCCAATCCAGCACGAAAGCCCTGATCGGCGACGAGGCCGGGCGCATTTTAGGCGAAGGAACCGGCGGACCCTGCAACCACGCCCGCAAGGGCGAGGGCCGGGCGCGGCTCGAGCGCGGCCTCCGCGATAGCGTGGACGCCGCCTGCGAAATGGCCGACTTGGATTTCTCCTCTGTTGAGTTCGAGGCCGCGTGCCTCGGCATGAGCGGCGGACCCGACGATAAGCGCGAAATCGCGGCGGGAATCCTGCGCGCCCTCAGGCTTGAGGTCACTGGCGACGCCGAAATCGCTCTCGCCGGGGCGACGCCCGGAGGGCAGGGAATCATCGTCATCGCGGGCACCGGCTCCATCTCCCTGGGCCGCAACGCCCAAGGCCAAACCGCGCGCGCCGGCGGCTGGGGCTACATTTTCGGCGACGAGGGCAGCGCGTTTGACCTTGTGCGCCGCGCCCTGCGCTCCGCGCTGCGGATGGAGGAGGGCTGGGGCCCGCCCACCGCGCTGCGCCAGATCCTGCTCGATGCCACGGGTTCACGGGATGCGGGCGAAGCTTTGCACAGTTTCTACCGGGAAGAGTGGCCGCGTTCGCGGGTAGCTGCCCTCGCGCCTCTGGTCGAAACCGCGGCCGAAAATGGCGACGCCGCCGCCGCCGAGGCGCTCGCCGGCTCGGCCCGGGAACTCGCGTTCCTGGCCGGCGCCGTCAGGGAGCAGTTGTGGACCCCCGGCGAACCCGTCAACGTGGCGTATGCCGGGGGCCTATTTCGAAGCCGGCAAATCCTGGAGCGCTTCCGCCTCCTGGTGGAACTGAACGACGGCGTCCGCTGCGCGCCTCCACTCCGCACCCCCGCCGAGGGCGCTCTGCTAGAGGCGTACCGCTTGGCTGGGCTGGAATTCGCCGCTCTGAGCCGCGCCACGTAGAGGGAAATAGTGCTCCCGGCCGGAGTTCAATCGCTACTTTCCGCTCACATACCGATTCACGAACTCGGCAAGCTTGTTCTGAATTGAGGTTTCCGCGCATCCGGGCTTCAGCTTCGAACCCAGCACCTGGAAGCTGTTGTGGCCGAATGCGTCATCCGACGGGATGTATCCCGTGGTGGACTGGCCCGCGATGCCCGCAAACATGATGTTGCTCATCGGGGACATAGGAAGGAAACGCTGCCAGATGGCGTTGTACACCTCGCCCTGCGAGTTCGCCACGGCGTAGTTGCCGATGCCCAGTACGCCAACGGCCATTTGGGCGTCAGGCCCATCCTTATACGTGCCCGGAGTCCCTTCACGGCCTTGATCGGTGCGGACACGGCCGGGGCAGGAAATGGTCTCACGATAGCCCGCGAGGCGCACGTTCGAATCTGTCGCCTTCAGGCTGTGGGCCACGCGCAGGACTTCTTCGGCGACGATGATGCCCATCGCTTCCATTACCCTCTCCAGATCGTCCGCGGCTTTTTGGTCAAGCGCAACGGTCTTCTTGCCCTTATCGCGGATCTCGGCTTCCACTTCCTCACGGATCTGGGGTTGGCCGGCGTACGTGCCGCCGGAGCGCCGCCAAAGAGCAGCCGTTGCGGCTCTCAGGTAGAGCGGGTTCTGATCGCCCTCGGCGCCGTTGGTGAATGCGACCACCACTTTGTCGTCGTAAAGCTGTTCAATGAACCGGGTAGCCGCGCCCGGCCAGTCGGCGCTGGTGATGCCGATCAGGTAGCCGTTCACCGGATGCATCGCGTAGCTGAAGTAGATTGCGATGGGGTCGCCCGTCATGTTCTCGAACTTGAGTACGTATACAGTCTTGTCCGAAGGACCTTCGGGGTCAGCATCCTGCGTCCAGAGCCGCGTCTTGGGGCTGATCACGTCGCGGTTGACGTTCAGATACGAAGCGCCCTTGCCAAAAGCCACCCGGGCGGGCTGAAGTTTTGAAACGGCTTCGCGAACGACCTGCAGTAAACGATCGGTAACCGCCGGGGGCTCGACGCGCTGGGTGCCGGGGGGTATCCGTCCGGCGCTGTGCGAGTGCGTGGCCGATACGATTACGTTCTCCACCGGGCACTTGAGTTCCGCAGCTACCTTCTCGGGCATTTCGGGACGGATTCCGCCGCCATCCATAGTTACCAGCGCGGCGCGCGTGGTTCCGTTGTCGAGCACAATCGCACGCAGGAAAAGCTTCTCATGTTCATATTTGCCCGAGGGCTTGGTCTCGGAGGGGGCGGGCGAAAGGTCGGTCCACTCAGCGCGAGCGGCTCCAACACGCAGCGGGCCACCGTCGGCGCAGGCGGCTACGGCAGCAGCGGCGAATAGTAGGACGAATCCTTTTAAGACGGGGGGCTGATTTAACAGCATGTGGAGAGAATAGCCGGGGTTGGCGGACGGTTCAAGCCATATCTTGATAGCTGTTTGGTCTGGTTCTCAACTTCCGATAAGGGATATTATGTCAACTCTGATATCTGTCCCACGTGGCCCAAGAGGCCGCTAAGGCACCTTGAACTCCGGAACTCCCCCGATACGGGCGCTGCCAGGTGCAGTCTGCGGCGTTGCCGTCCCCGTGGCGGTGTGCGGAACGTGCTGCGCGAGGCCTGAGCTGAGGCGCTACCCAGGCATCCGCCTTACTTGTCTAGGCATTAGGACCGAATAAAGCAAGTGTTACTTAAGGCCGGTCCCGGAGCTCTACAGGGGACTGACGGGGCCTCCCGGAGCGTTATTGAAGCGTGAAGCGCGCGTCAAGCGGGGTTTTGGGGGGCTGCGGGGCAAAAGACGGCCCGGTCGCCGTTAGAGACGACCGGGCCAATTAGGGAAGGAACGAGAATCTTGGCGCGCTAGCGCCCACGGGGCTAGCGCGCGCGGGTGCGGGCTTCCCCGCCCCCAGAGCTTTGGGTGTTACCTGAGTTACCGCGCGGGGCGGCTTCTCGGGGCGCAGCTTGTGGTCTCGGCGCTGCCTCCCTCGGGGCTGCCTGTCTCTGCTGCACCGGCGCCGCCTCACGCGGGGCGACTTGCCTCTGCGGCACTGGCGCGGCCTCTCTCGGAGCGACCTGTCGCTGCGGCATGGGCGCGGTCTCCCTCGGAGCGACCTGCCTGAATGCCGGGGCGTTGTTGCGCGGCGCGGAGTCTGGTTGGGCCTGGCGCGCGGCCGGCGGCTCACTGGAGCGCGGGGCTACGTCCCGGTTGCTCGCAGGCCCCTGAGTCTGTTGCCGCGGCTCCGCATTGCGTTGAGGCGCCTGGGTTTGCGGCTGGGGCTCAGAGCGCACCGGAGCGGGGTCGCCGAACCGGTTCCAACCGGGGTCTCTCTGTTGCTGTGGAACCACTTGGCGCTGGGGCGCCGGCTGCACAGGCCGCGCCTCGGTACTCGCGTTGGGCGCATTACTTGGTGTGCCGAACCGCTGCCAGCCGCCTCGATTCTGGGCAGGCGCTGCCTCCACTCTGGGGTTCGGGACGCCGCCGTTCGGCACGGCGCTTTCGGATGCGGCGGTGTTCGCCCGTCCGGCTGGAGCCGCCTGCCGTCCAATCACGTCGCGTGGCGTAGCTTGGCTACCTGCTTGCGGCGCCTGCCCCCCCTGCCGGCCGGGCTGGGCGTTAGGCGCTGCGCGCAGACCAGCCGCGCCGGTGTTGCGTTGCTCGAACGCGCTTTGTTGCTGTGCGAAGGGGATGCGCTCCACCTGCGGCCGCGCCTGCTGGTTCCCGCGGCTGAAGAACGTGACGTCGCGAGCCGCGCGAGGAGCCGCGGTCACCTGGCGATCGGTGAATCGCAGATTGTCGGCCCTGGGGGTAATGGGCATGGGCCCCTGCATCACGCCCGCTTCACGGACCTGCTGCCCGTTGAATCGCTGCACGTTCTGGAAACGGCCCCTTTCGAAGTCATCGCGCCCCATGCCGATGATGCCGTTCTGGACTCGTGAGTTTCTGTAAACATTAGCGATGTTTACATTGGTGATGTTAATGTTTTGCTGCATGTACGATCCGCGGCCGTAGTATCCGCGTCCCCACCAGGGATGGAACGTCTCGTAAGGCGCCAGCGGGACCCAGCCGACGTTATTGAAGCCGATTCCGATGCCACCGCCGCCCCAGCCGAAGAAGGCCACCAGCGCGGGCGACCAATAGTGCCTCACGTTGCGCACGCCGGGGTACCAATACCAGCCGCTGTTATAGAACCAACGGCCGTAGTGGTATGGCGCCCAGCCCCACGGGTCGTAACTCACCCATGTCCAGCCATACCAATCCTCCCAAACCCACCTTCCCTCGCCATAAGGAGACCAGCTTGCGCCGATGCCTAGAGTGGGACGCCAGCAATATCCATACCCGTCAACATCTTCCCATCTACCATAACGGTCCAGGTCGGAAACGCCGTACACCCCGCTGGGCACGTGACGATAGCTGGCCGACGCCAGTTCGGCGCGGTTGCGGTCCTGATTCCAGCGGTCCCAGGCATCGAGCGGCGGCGCTTTCACCATCTGATATTCGGGGTTGGAAGCCTGCCCTCGCGCCACCATGGATTCGCCGGAGCGCACCCAACTCGACCCGGAGGGCGTGAACACCTCGACGTCGCCAGAGCGTGCGGTAACCTCAGTCTGTCCGGAGTCGTCAACCTGTATTCTGTAAGACCCTTCCCTTTGTGGTCTTACGGATATGTTCGGAGTATCTACTTCAATATCTACATCGCTCTTCCGCAGTACGCTGTATGTGGCCGTACCGCGCGCAAGTTCCAGTTGGTAGTGCGCATAGTCCAACTGCGGCAGCCGCAATTCGGTGTCCCCGCTCAGCCGGATAACGTTGTCCGCGTCGAACTGGATCTCGACGCGGGAACCTGCCCCCGTGGCAATCTCGTCGCCCGCAAGCAAGGGAGCGTTGACTGCCGCCGCCACCCAGTCGCCGGAGTCGCCACGGCGCACCGAAGCGTTTCCTTCTATGGCGCTGATCCGGGCAACGGCCCGGTTCACGTCATCGGGGTCCGCTTGGGCGCGCGCCGGAGTCAACGCGCCGGCAAGACTGAATGCGGCGCTCATCAGCGCCAAGCCCCGGAATAACCTCATGCGTTCCATAGGATAGCCTCCCGATACCGCATCCTTGCTATTGCACGGCAGCCGCCAAAACAAATCTCGTTATCTTTCAATTACTTGGCCGAGTTCTTGGGTCCGTCGGCATGGCTCAAAACCACCAGCCTGGCCCGGATGCAGCACGTTGCGCCCGGCCGCGTGCCAGCTACAATGCGGTTCAGTCAACAAGTGCGGCGGCCAGGAGGTGACGAGGCTACGGCCTCGCGGCCGGGAACCCGCTCGAAAGCAGCTTCGCAGCCAAGAATGGCTACCCCACGAAGAGGCGGCGTTACGTTGGGATTCAATAACAACGGTTAACTCCCACGGAATTTTGACCTGAACTCAACGACTACTAAGATGTCTATACACAATTAGTTGCAATCTATTAGCTAATCTCTTTCTTTACCGCCATCAGAAAACTGCATAATTATGCGTTGCAACCGTCTAGAATCGGAGTTTGATCCGCGTTCAAAACGTTTCCAAGCTGTATCGTTTGTACGGTAATCCGTCGGACCGATTGCGGGAACTCATCCCGGGCGCCGCTCCGCGGCACAAGGAGTTCTGGGCACTGCGCGACATCAGCTTTGCCGTGGAAGCCGGGGAGACGCTGGGATTGATCGGGCCGAACGGTTGCGGCAAGAGCACCCTGCTCCAGATCGTCAGCGGCATTCTACAACCTACGTTGGGACGCGTCTCCACCCAGGGGCGTATCGCCGCCCTGCTCGAGCTGGGAGCGGGTTTCAACCCTGAGTTCACCGGGCGGGAGAACGTCTGCCTCAATGCGGAGATCATGGGCCTGAGCCGGCCGCAGGTCGCCAAGGCCATGCCCTCGATTGAGGCATTTGCGGAGATCGGCGACTTTATCGACCGCCCGGTGAAGGAGTATTCCAGCGGCATGTACGTCCGGTTGGCGTTTTCGACGGCGATCCACGTGGAGCCGGAGATCCTGATTGTGGACGAGGCGCTTGCCGTGGGGGACGCGGTGTTCTCGAACCGGTGCATCCGCAAGTTCGAGGAACTGCGCGACCGCAAGGTGACGGTGATCTTCGTTTCCCACGACATGGGTCTGGTGAAACGGCTGGCAGACCGAGCCGTTTTCCTGCTAAAGGGCCGTGTAGCCGCCGAAGGGACGCCCAACGATGTAGTTAACCGCTACATCGGCCTGGTTCTGGCCAACCAGGAGGCGGGCCGGAGCGACGGCGCGGCGAAGGGCAGTTTCCGCCACGGGAGCGGGGCGAGCGAGATTCTGGCCGTGGATATTCTGAATGACCGCGGCGAACCGGTTTCCTCGATTTCGGGCGGCGAGGCCATCACCGTGCGCGTGCGGACGCGCTTCCGCCGGGCGCTAGCCGACCCTATGGTCGGCATCCTCATCCGCACGCGGATCGGAATGGAAGTTTACGGCACGAACACGCGGATTGAAGGGGTGCGGCTGGGCGATTTCGAACCCGGCCAGGAAGTGGAAGTGAACTTCCGGTTTGCGTGCTGGCTTACCCCGCAAGAATACACGCTCACCGTGGCCACGCAGAACCCCGACGGAACGAGCCACGACTGGCTCGACGACGCGCTGGCGTTCAGCGTGGTGGACACGCGCGCCGCGGCGGGCGTGACGAACCTGAGGGCAGAAATCGAATGGCGCGTATCTCGGTAAGAGTGCACCCGCGCGCGAAGCGCAGCGCCGTCACGGGCCGCCTGGGCGACGCCTATAAGGTGGCCCTGGCCGCCCCGCCGGTAGACGGCAAGGCGAACGACGAGTGCATCCGTTTTCTGGCCGAAGTGGCGGGAGTACCCCGCTCCCGGGTTCGAATTTTGGCAGGAGCGTCGGCCCGCGTGAAGGTGGTCGAAATTGAGGGCGTTGCGCAGGAGGAGTTGGAGCGGGTGCTGCGGGGCACTGTAAGGCTCTGATGCCTTCCTTTGACGCGGAGACTAACGCAGAGAAGACCTTAGCGTTCAAAGCCAAAACCTGAGATCACGGAGGAGGCGGAGAATCCGCGCGCTGCGGAGCCTTCGGAAGCTCCAAGGAAGTCTGAAACACCTCAAGGATCTCAGCGCCGGGGTAGCCGCCGGTTCTGTCGGTCATCTCCCCGCCAAGGAAAGCTCATGAGAACGCGCCATCCTGCCTCACGTACGCACCCCCTGCTACGATGGTCCATTGGACGGAGCCATTGTAGTAGACAAGCCGGAGGGCTGGACGTCGCACGACGTTGTGGGCAAGACCCGAGGCATTACCCGGATTAAAAAGATCGGACACCTCGGGACCCTCGACCCGATAGCAACCGGCGTGCTGCCGCTGGTTCTTGGGCGCGCTACGCGACTGGCCCAGTTCTACACCCATAGTGACAAGATCTACGAGGGGCAGGTGCGCTTCGGCTGGTCTACCAACACATACGACCGCGCCGGCCAGCCAACCAGCGAGAAGACGGAAACCGTTCCCGAGCGCGAGGCCATAGAGGCCGCGCTTGATCGCTTCCGGGGCGAAATCCTCCAGACGCCGCCTCCGGTTTCCGCCAAGAAGATCGAAGGCAGACGCGCTTACGAGCTAGCGCGCAAAGCGCTGCCAGTGCTCCTCGAACCCGTCAAAGTAAACATTTACGAACTCACCGTTCTGGAAATGAACGGGGCGGACATCCGCCTGCGGGTGCATTGCTCGGGCGGCACCTACGTGCGCTCCATCGCGCACGACCTTGGGCTGGCGCTGGGCTGCGGGGCGCACTTGCAGGAACTGCGGCGCATGGCCAGCGGAGAGTTCGAAATCGGGCGGGCGCGCACGATCCCGCAGCTGGAAGCTTTGGCCGCGGACGAGCGGCTGCTCGACGCCTTGATCCCGGCCGCCGACCTACTGCCCGAGTTTCCTATAGTCTACGTAGACGACCTGACGGCGGGGCAGATCCGCAACGGTCGGGACTTCCCTGCCTCGCCCTTCCGTTCGCAGCCGGCATCGCGGTACGTGAAGGCCGTGGCCCGCGACGGCAGTCTGGTAGCGGTGGGCGAGGCTGCGCTGCCAAACCTATACCACCCCGTAGTGGTACTATAACTAGTCCTTCACGCCCTCGCCGTCATAGAATGAATCATGCCTGACCGGCGCTCCATCCTGATTGGCTTTGCTCTCGGCGCCGGCTGTGGCTTGGCGCTTGCCGGTCCGGCGTTCTTCCTTTGGGACGCGCTGCGAACTTCGGAGTGGGATTCGCAAGCGTTGAGCATCCGTTACGAGATGGCGCGGTATGAAGCGGGCGGGCTGGTGTTCACGTACTCGCTGGAGAATCACACCGGCCGCGCGCTGCGCGTGAACACGGATTCCGCCGAGCTTCGGCTCCTGCGCGCCCCCGGCGCTCCGGAGCTGGGACTGCCGGCCTTGAGCCGCTCTTTCAACGTGTTCGCGAAAGGATCGCGGCTTGTCGACGTGAGGCTCGACCTGCGGCCCGACGGCGAAGGGACAGGGCCAATGCCTTTCGGGAACTCATACTCAAGGCCTCCCCGCGTGCCGGCGGGCGCAATTCAGGGCTTTGAGCTGATCGACCACGGCTCAAATCTGCGCATCGTCTTCCCCGCCCCGGGCACGTAATCGCGTCGCGCGCGGCGATATCATTAGGCCATGCGGGTTCGCGAACTAGCCGAGTGGCTCGGCGCCACATTTGAAGGCGATGGCGAGAGGGATCTCACGGGCGTAGCCCCGTTGGACGCCGCCGCGCAAAGCGATTTGTCCTTCGTCGGCAGCCGCAAAGCGGCGGCGCTGGCCGAGAGCTCCCCGGCAGGCTGCCTCATAGTGCCCATGGAGTGGCCCAGCCCGAGCGGGCGCACCGTGATCCGCACGGAGCAGCCGCGCACGGCCTTCGCGCGCTCCGTGAGCCGCTTCAATCCCACCGTCGAACTGGAACCGGGCCTGCACCCGACCGCGGTGATCGGCGCCGGGGTGAGCATCGGCGCGCTGGTCTCGATAGCTCCGCTGGTTACCGTGGGAGACGGCTCGCGCATCGGCGAAGGTTGCCGCATCGGCCCCGGGTGCGCCATCGGGAAGCGCGTGGTGATCGGCGAAGGCAGCGTGCTGCACGCCAACGTTTCTATCTACGACAACGTGGATATCGGCCGCGGCGCCATTCTGCATTCCGGGTGTGTTATCGGCGCGGACGGGTTCGGCTTCGTGCTGGAGAACGGCCGTTGGGAGAAATTTCCGCAGGTGGGCCGCGTGGAGATTGGAGACTTCGTCGAGATTGGCGCCGGTTCGTGCGTGGACCGCGCCGCCCTGGGCGTCACCTCCATCGGCGAAGGAACCAAGCTCGACAACATGGTGCACGTGGCGCACAATTGCCGCATCGGCCGGCACGTGGTAGTGGCCGCTCAGACCGGGTTCTCGGGAGGGGTAGTGGTGGAAGACCACGCCATCATCGGCGGCCAGGTGGGAATTGGGGATAAGGCGCGCATCGAATCCGGGGCCGTGCTGGGCTCGGGGTGCGGCGTTCTCACCTCGAAGATCGTCCGCGCGGGAGAGACGGTTTGGGGAACGCCCGCCCGTCCCCTGAAAGCGCACCTGGAGCAGTTGGCCAGCCTTGCCCGTCTGCCCGAAATGCGGCGGGAAGTGAGCGACCTGAAGCGGCGCCTGGCCGAACTAGAGCGGGCCAAGCCGTGATCGTTGTGGTGGGCGGGCACTCGCGGAATATCGGGAAGACTTCGCTGGCGGCGGGACTCATTCGCAAGTTTCGCGACCGCGAATGGGCCGCCGTCAAGATCACCCAGCACGGCCACGGCGTGTGCGCACGCACCGGCGACCCGTGCGGATGCGAGACGGAGCCCGAACACCCCATCGCCATCGGCGAGGAGTACGAACCGGGAACCACCGATTCGGGACGCTTCCTCGCCGCCGGGGCGAAACGGTCCTTCTGGATGCGCTTGCCCGGCGGGCAGATGCAGGCCGCGTCCGACGCATTGAACAAGATCTTCAAGAAGAATCCCAACGTGATCATCGAATCCAACAGCGTGCTGGAGATCCTGCGGCCCGACGTGTTTCTAATGCTGATGGATTTTTCGTGCGAGGACTTCAAGCAGTCCAGCCTGCGGTTTATGGACCGCGCGGACGCTTTCCTGGTGATCGACCGGGGACTGAACGTCCCTTTGTGGGAAGACCTGGCGCGCGGCACGTGGGACGATAAGCCGCATTTCCTGGTGAAGCCGCCGCGCTACGTCAGCGCTGAGGTCGCCGAGTTCGTCCGCTCCAGGCTAGCCGGCTCTTGAGCTTGCGGCGCCGCCACGCCGTGAGCGATCCGCGAAGCCTCATCGAGCAGATGCGAGGCGCGCTCCAGTTGCGCCTGGATCATAGCGACCTGTTCCATAACCTGCGTATCGCCGGGCTCCAGGATCATCTCCAGGTACGACGCGGAGAAGGCGATATTAGCCAAGGGCTGGCGCAGATCGTGCATGATACGGGAAAGAGGGTCGTTGAGCGTGAGCATGGCGGCTGCCACAGTATAACGCAACGTGAATTTTACAGGAACAGGGAATACTGCTCAGTCGCGTGAATTCACGATATTTCTGGGACGGCCTGCTAGAAACGCCGCGATGTTCTCAACGGCGGTTTCCATCAAACGCTTCCGCGCCTCCAGCGTTCCCCACGCCATGTGCGGCGTAATGAGGCAATTGCGGGCGGTTAGGAGCGGGTTCGACGCGGCAGGAGGCTCTTCGGCCAGCACGTCGAGCGCCGCGCCCGCCAAGCGGCCGGAGTTCAGCGCCTCCGCCAGGTCTTTCGCCACCACGAGCGGCCCGCGCGCGGTGTTGATCAGAAAGGACGTGGGCCGCATCAGCGCGAGCGTACGCGCGCAGATCATCCCGCGGGTTTCCGGCGTGAGAGGAGCGTGCAGGCTCACCACGTCAGATTCGCGCAATAGTTCCTCCATGTTCGCCCAGCGGAAGCCGGGATGGGCCGGCGGATCCACGGGGTTGGTGTCGCTCGCGATCACGGTCATTCCCATCGCGTCCGCGATCCGTGCGGTCTGCCGGCCGATCCGGCCAAAACCGGCGATGCCCATGGTCTTGCCCGCCAATTCCGTCAGCGGCGTCTTCCAGAAACACCACTCGCCGCTCCACTCCCCCGCCCGCACGGAGTCGGCGTGAAGACCCACGTGGTGGCACAACTCAAGCAACAGCGCGAAGACGTACTGCCCCACAGACGCCGTTCCGTAGATGGGTACGTTGGCAACGAGAATGCCCAGATCTCGGGCGGCGGCCACATCCACCACGTCGTACCCCGTGGCCAGCACGCCCACGTATCGCAGTTGGGGAAGCGCGCGCAAAGCGTCCGCTGAAAGACGGGTCTTGTTCGTGAGGAGAACCGCCGCTCCGCGCGCCCGCTCCATAAGGTCGGCGGGGGCCGTGCGTTCGAAGATCTCAAGTTCGCCGAGCCGCGCGAGCGAAATCCACGAAAGATCGCCGGGATTCAGGCAGTAACCGTCCAGTACGACGATCCTCACCGGGCCGCTCCGAACGAGCTCGGTCGGAGGGGTCTAGAAGGGCGGATGATCGGCTGATGAAGGGGCGGCATGAAAAGCCATTGTAGCCGCCCTGGCAGACAGATAGATCGTGCCGATTACGCTCGAATGGCGATTCCGACACGCACGCGAGACACGGCCCCCTTGGGCGCCGTCCGGCGGCTACTGCCGGCGCCGGTTCTTGATGCGGTAGCCCACGAAGCTGATGCGGCTCACATTGCGGCGTGGCGAATTTTCCCACAAAACCGATGCCGCGAGGCCATTTACCCGCTAGCGGCAGCGTGATTGTGCCGATATGGCAATACAGGTGAGCCGATTCACTACGCCCGAGCAGCCTCAGCCCGAGTTCCAAGGCCCCGGTCCAAGCCGGAGGATGAAGGTACTGGCGGCTGAAGACAACCCGGTGTTTCAAACCATGCTGCGATCCTCGCTCCGGAAGTGGGGATATGACGCACTGATCGCCCGGGACGGCAACGAGGCCTGGGCTGCGCTTCAGGGGCCGGATGCCCCGCGCCTGGCGATCCTGGATTGGATGATGCCCGGAATTGACGGCGTGGAGATCTGCCGCCGCATTCGCGCGGCGGCCCGCGAGCCCTATCAATACGTCCTGTTACTGACAGCCCGCGTGGAGGCGGCCGATCTGATCGAAGGTATGGAGGCAGGCGCCGACGATTACCTCACCAAGCCCTTCCACCCACAGGAACTACGCGTCCGTCTGCGGGCTGGACGGCGGATACTCGAACTCCAGGAAGAACTGGTGCGCGCCCGCGAAGCCTTGCTGGTGCAAGCTACCCATGACGGGCTGACCGGGCTTCTGAATCGCCCGGCGATTCTCGATGCCCTGCTGACAGAAACGGAAAGGACCAGGCGCGAACGCCAGCCGCTGGCGCTCGTGATCACGGACCTCGATCATTTCAAGGCGGTCAACGACCGCTACGGGCATCTGGCGGGCGATGCGGTGCTTCGTGAGGCGGCCCGGCGCATGAAGTCCATCACTCGCGGGTACGACGCCGTGGGGCGTTACGGCGGGGAGGAATTTCTTATGGTGCTTCCAGGCTGCGGCCCCGCGGCCGCCGCGGCGCGCGCCGAGCAGTTGCGCCAGGTAATCGCCGATACGCCCTTCCTGGTGGGCCGCGACTTGCTGCCGGTCACCTGCTGCGTAGGTCTCTGCTGCCGCGAGGGGGCCACAGCCGCCGACGCGTACGCCATGATTCAGGAGGCCGACGTGGCCCTGTACAAGGCCAAGAGGCGCGGCCGGAACCGCGTGGAAGTCAGCGGCGGAGCGCCCGACGAGCCTAGCGCGTATTTCGCCGAACTGTGCGGTATGGCATAGCGCAGTTGCCAGCAGGGATATACGGGCCGCCGTGGGGGCATTTCGGCGGCGTCAGACGGCCGCGTATGATCGGGGCCGCGAAGGCCGGCGCTTCTACCGACTATTCCTGGGGGGTGCTGAGAACCCGGTCTGCGATGGCGTACTTCAGCGTATCCAAACCTTCGCCCGTAACGCTGGAGATCTCGAAATACGGCAACCCTCGCGATTCCGCCAGAGCACGCAGGGCCGCGCAACGCTCCGGGTCTTGCGCTGCGTCGATCTTCGAAGCCACCACGATCATGGGCTTGCGCACTAGTTCGTCGCTGAAACTGGCCAACTCGCTCATGATGATTTCGAAGTCATGAACCGGATCGCGGCCCGTGGCTTCGGAAACGTCCACCATGTGCGCCAGCAGGCGTGTGCGTTCTATATGCCGCAGAAATTGGATTCCCAGGCCGTGTCCGGAATGGGCGCCTTCGATGAGGCCGGGGATATCGGCCACTACGAACGTGCGGAAACCATCGAGCTGGACGACGCCCAGGCTCGGCTCAAGCGTGGTGAACGGATAGTCGGCGATCTTGGGCCGTGCGGCCGAGATCCGGGAAATCAGCGTCGATTTGCCGGCGTTTGGAAAACCGACCAGTCCCACGTCGGCCAGGAGCTTGAGTTCCAGGCGCAGGCGGCGCTCTTCGCCGGGGCGCCCGGGTTCGTGTTCGGTGGGAACCTGATGAGTGGAACTGGCGAAACGCGCGTTGCCCTTGCCGCCTTTGCCGCCGCGGGCCACTCGGAAGTTCTCTCCAGGCTTGGTGAAATCGTAGAGCCGCTCGCCGTTGGCCTCGTCGTAAACGATGGTGCCGACGGGAACTAGGATTTCGATGGACCGGCCCGCTGCTCCCGTGCAGTTGCTGCCCTCGCCGTGGCGTCCGCGCTCGGCCTTGTGTTCCGGGTTGAAGCGGAACTTCAGGAGGGTATTTTCCTGCTCGGTGGAGATCAGAACGACGTCGCCGCCGTGCCCGCCGTCTCCCCCGCTCGGACCGCCTCTGGGGATGTACTTCTCGCGGCGGAAGGCCAGGCAGCCGTTGCCGCCGTCGCCGGCCTTCACTAGAATGCGTGCTTCGTCGATAAACATACAAAAGCCGCCGGTCCCAAAGGGACCCGGCGGCCCGTGAGTCCTTTTGCGCCGCGCCGAATGCGCGGCAGCATTTTACACTGACGCGCTGATGTTGACGAACTTGCCCATGCGGCCACGGTCTTTGAACTCGACCACGCCCGTCACTTTGGCGAACAGCGTATCGTCCTTGCCCCAGCCGACGTTGAGGCCCGGCTTGAACTTCGTGCCGCGCTGCCGCACGATGATCGAGCCGCCGGGAACCAACTGCCCGCCGAATACCTTAACGCCAAGCCGCTGCGCGTTGGAATCGCGCCCGTTTCTGGAACTGCCTAAACCCTTCTTATGTGCCATGCGTCACCTAAACAAGAATCTCGCCGACCTTCACCTGGGTGAATGACTGGCGATGGCCGATCGTCTTCTTGTACTGCTTCTTGGCCTTGAACTTGAAGACGATGATCTTATCGCCGCGCCCGCCGCCAAGGATGGTGGCCTTCATCCGGCTGCCTGCCATCAGTTCGCCGCCATCGCTGAAGGCGGCCTTGACAGGGAGTTCGATCTCGGAGCCGGTTTCGCCGACCAGTTTTTCCACGCGGATGACGTCGCCAGGAGCGACGCGGTACTGCTTTCCGCCCGTTTCAATTATCGCGTGCATGTAATCCTCTATTGGGAGCCGGAACACACGGAGTGCATCGGAACCACTGAGTGTAAATACCGAGTTTACTACATCCTGCGGCCTGCGATCAAATGGCCACCCGGGTTTTCTTCCCGGCGGAAATCCTGTTGCGGCGGCGAGGCCCCCGCGGCGCTGTTAAGACGCCCGCGTACCGCGCCTGTCATAGAACCTGCTATCGCATGTCCGGCAGCGGTACGGAAACTTCCGAAAAATCACCATCACCGCATCCTGCAAGGGATAGCGCGTTTCGGACCGGTAGACTTCATGGTGATTTCCGCAGTGCGGACAGCGGTGGGCCGGTGGTTCCCCCTGCTTCGGACCGGGCATATTGTTATTTTCGTCACAAAGACCGGCCAAGTCCAATTAAGAAATTGACCAGGAGGCATATCAAAATCTCCTATGCCGCGGCGCGCCTTCGAACGGGCGTTACGCCGCCGCCTTGCGGTACCCTGGATACGGATGCCAGGAATCGCAGTAATGGCCTTGTTTGCAGTGGTGATTCCCAACGCCGTGGTGCTGCAGCCCATTGCGAATATGTACTCCAAGCCAACGGCGGATGCCGACGTGGTTTCGCAGGCGATCTACGGCGTGAACGTCGGCGTGATCGAGCGCGGCGGCGATTGGACGCGGGTCCGCACTCCGGACGATTACGCCGGCTGGGTGGAGACCGCGGCGCTCCGCTTTGGCCCGGAGTATGCCGCCGGCGGGAGCGCTGGCCAGGTGGCAAGCCTCTTCGCCCACCTCTACCGCGAACCGGACGTGACCAGACGCGCGCCCCTGGTGACGGTTCCGTTTGAAACGCGCCTAGAAGTAGTCTCCAGGCAGGACGAGCGGTGGGCATCAGTACGCCTGCCGGACGGGCGGACGGCCTGGGTGCAGTTGGGCGATCTCTCCTTCTCACCCCCAAAGCTCGGCATTGCCGAACTGGTGGCGTTCAGCAAGAAGTTTCTCGGCCTGCCCTACACCTGGGGAGGCACGTCGGCGTTCGGCTACGATTGCTCGGGGTTCACGCAAATGCTGTTGCGCCGGCGCGGCGTTCTGCTGCCGCGCGATTCGGGGCCGCAGGCCCAATGGAGCGGCCTGGTTGCGGTGGAGCGCAAGGACCTCGCGCCCGGCGATCTGCTCTACTTCGGCAGTTCCGCCTCACGCATCACGCACACCGGCATGTACCTTGGCGAGGGCAAATTTATCAGCGCCACGACGTACCAGACTCCCATGGTGCGCATCGACGATCTGGGCGACCCCCACTGGGCGCAGCTACTGGTGGCCATGCGGAGGCTGAAATGAAGCGTAGAGATCTGTTGAAGACCGCCGCGGCGGCCTGCGTCGCTCCGGCGCTGGTTCCTGGCACACACGCGGCGGCGCCCGCGAGTCTCGAAACAACGATCGTGCGGCTGAACCTGCAGCACGCCTGGACCACCACGATGTCGAGCAGCGAGTACCGCGATACGCTCCACGTGGCTTACTCGCACGACGGCATCACCGGGCATGGCGAGGGCGCGCCGATCGTGCGCTATCACGAGGACGCAGCGTCCGCGCGCAAGGCTGTGGAATCCGTGCGCGACCTCGCGCTGGCCGCCGACCCCATGCAGTTCTCGAAGTTCATGGCGGAGGTCTTTCGCCGCGTGGAGGGCGAATGGGCGGGCAAGGCCGCGCTCGATATCGCCTTGATGGACTGGGTGGGCCAGAAGCTGGGCATCCCGATTTACGAGTACTTCGGCTTGGACCCGAAGGATACGCCCCTCACTACCTTTTCGATTGGCATCGACACGCCCGAGATCACGCGGCAGAAGACGCGGGAAGCCGCGCCTTATCCCATTCTGAAGGTCAAGGTGGGCCTCGATACGGACGAAGCCACGATCGAAGCCGTGCGCTCGGTGACGGACAAACCATTGCGGGTGGACGCCAACGAGGGGTGGAAGGACAAGGAAGAGGCTGTTCGCAAGATCAACTGGCTGGAGAAGCAGGGCGTGCAGTTCATCGAGCAACCCCTGCCCGCAGCCATGATCGAGGAAACGAAGTGGGTACGCTCCCGCGTTCACATCCCCATCATCGCGGACGAAGCCTGCCAGCATGCTGCCGACATTCCCAAACTCGCCGAAGCTTTCGACGGCGTGAATATCAAGCTCGATAAGAGCGGCGGCATCCTGGAAGCTTACCGCATGATACAAATCGCCAAGGCTCTGGGGATGAAGACCATGCTGGGCTGCATGATTTCAAGTTCCGTCTCGGTGACCGCTGCCGCGCATCTATCGCCCTTGGTGGATTACACGGATCTGGATGGAAACCTGCTGATCTCGAACGATCCTTACCAAGGCGTTCGCGTGGAAAACGGAAAGCTCATGCTGCCGAAGCGCCCGGGGCTGGGCCTAACGCCCGCGTAGGCAGAGCGTGCTCGCGGCAGGCGACACCACGGACAAGAGACCAGGACGTGTGTGAGTCAGGTAGTTTCCAAGAAAAACTCCAAAAAGGCTGGCCGCAGATCAACGCCGATTAACGCGGATTGAAGGAACACTACTTGTCGGCGTCCATCTGCGGCCAATGAACTTTTCCCGCAAGCTCTAAAGTATGCCACAGCAACGCTACTTCGTCTCCGGCGCGAAGATCTCCGACAGCACCCGGCCTACCGAGCCGCTGGGCGTCTCTACGCTCAGTATGGCGGCTAGCGTTGGAGCCAGATCGTTGATCACCACGGGCTCAAAATAGATGCCGGGGCGGATTCCCGTTCCCATGATGATCAGCGGGACGTGGTTGTCATAGCTGAAGGGCGAGCCGTGCGTGGTTCCCGACGTTCCTAGCATCCAGTAGGGATCGAGAATCAGGGACAGGTCGGCGCCGCGCCGCTCGTTGTAGCCGTTCATCACGCGGCGGGTTACTTCGTCCTGGATGACTTGGTTCTTGAGGAGATCGTCCCGCGTGTAGACGCGCGCCACGTGCGGCAGCGCCTTCACGGCCCGCGCCGCCTCGGCGCGCATCTCTTCCGCGTTGATGCCGCGTTGGGCCGCAAGGTCGCGGTTTAGATAGAGCTGCAGGTCGGAGGCTTTCACCACCCAGGCGCCTTCACCATATTTTAGCGTCAGTGCCGCGGCAACGGCCTTCGATGGCCCATCCGGCGCGATGCGTCCGCCCGGCATCACCTTGTCTCCGGACGTAGGAGGCACCGGCGCAACGCCGTGGTCGGCCGTCAACGCTACCACCACGTTGTCCATTCCGATGGTCTTATCGATCAATTGAAACAGGCGGTCAAGAACCTTGTCGGTGACGATGCTGGTCTCCCGCTCCTCCGGAGCGAGCGGCCCGTAGGTATGGCCGACATAGTCGTGGGCGGAGAAACTGATGAAAAGCAGATCCGTGTCGCCGCGCTGCCCCAGCTTCTCCGCGACGAACGCCTGCTCGGCGAGCCGTTCTACCATGTCGTTGGCAAACGGACTGGCGTCCACCGCGGAGTAGAGCGCCCTGCCCTCTTTGGGCAGCGTGTGTCCCACCCAGGTTTTTCCGGCGTAGCCATCTGCGGGACGGGTCGCATTGAACTCACGAACCCACGCCGGCAGTTCGGGGAAGTAATAGGTGCTGCTGACGAACGCGCCCGCGGTGGCATCGAACCAGAACGCCCCATCGGCCAGATGCCCGCCGGGCAAAATAGCCGCGCGATCCTTCAACGAAATGCTGAATACTCGCGGGGAGCCGCCGGCGAACTTCAACTCGTCACCGATATCATCCACAAGCAGCCGCCGGGGGGACGCGCCAGTTCCCGACGCCCCCAGCAATTGCGTCGCGGGGTCGCTGACGCTGGTGACGGAGGCTTTCGCTTCGGGGTCAAACCACTCGTTGCCCACAATCCCGCTGACTGCGGGAAGCGCTCCGCTCAATACGGTGCTGTGGCCCACGGCGGTGACGGTCGGATAGTGGATGTAGCGCGCGTCGGCGAATACCGCGCCGCGGCTGAGCAACCGCTCAAGGCCGCCGGAATAGTCCGCGCGCTGGCGCGTGGTGTAGTCGTAACGATATTGATCCAGAACAATCGCTACAACCAGCTTGGGTTTCTTGGGCGCGGCGGCCAGCAGGGCGACAGCCACGAGCAGGCACAAGAGTAGTCTTCTCATCTTGAGAGCCAGACTATCACGCCGCAGGGCCTATGTTTTGGAGGACTTTTCGGGAGACTTCGAAGCCGGGGTGGATTCGGTCTTCTTAGGTTCGGCTTTGGGCTCCGATTTCGGCCCGCCATTGGAGGGATTCTTGGACCCCGCGTAATCGTTGACGTACCAGCCCGAGCCCTTGAACTGCAAAGTGGGAACAGAGAGGAGCCGCTCGAGCGTACCGCCGCAATCCTCATGCACCGTAAGCGTCTGATCGGAGAACTTCTGGATTACTTCGAACGTCTTTCCGCAGCGGTGACAGGCGTACTCGTATAACGGCATATTCTGAAGACCTTAGACCCTGCACTTATTGTAACAAATTGAAAATAGGAGGAATCAGAATCCAGTCGCTCTATCGAGGCGGCAACTGAGGTTGCGGACGCGGCAGAAAGGCTGGAGCGGACTTTCCGGGTCGGGAAAAAAAGAGGGCTAACGGCGTGAACGCCGGATACGGCGCCGTAGCGCCGTATCCGCAATTCATTGTTCAGTTACTACTCTTCTTTGCCGGCGGCCTTCTTGGCCGGCGCAGCGGCAGGCGCCGCGGTCTTCGGAGCAGCGGCAGGCGCCGCGCCCTTGGTTGCGGGCGCTCCCTTAGTAGTAGGCGCGCCCTTCTTGGCTGCAGGCGCCGGGCAGGCGTCCACCTTGATGTCGGGAAGCTTTTCTTCGTCAACATCCAAGGTCAGCATGAACGGCTCACGGGTGAAGGCGGACGGGACGGCAACGAACTTAAATTCCTGTCCGACGAGAGGCTTGCCCTTGAACGCGGGGTCGAACTTCAGCGTGATCTCCGCAACCGGAGCGGTCTTCTGATCGGGCTCGGGAACCGCAACCAAAATCTCCGTGGGATAGCACGCGGGCTTGCTCTCGACGATGACGCCCTTCAGCGCCGGAATTGCGGCGCTTTCGAGCGAAGAGGTGAAGTACTGCTGCCCGTCGGGAGCGGAGAGGGCGCCCTTAATCGCCAACCACTGGGCGAGTTCCGGATACTGCGCGCGGAACTTCTCTTCCTTCTCGTTGGCGATTTCAGTGGCGGTCTTGATCTTGAAATCGGCCGGCGGCAGCGGAGTTGCTACGGCGAGTTGCTTCAGCTCATCGATGCCTTCGTCGCTGCCGTGGAAGCTCGTGTACACCTTCTTCAGGTATGCATCCACATCGGAGCGCATCTTGGCATCGGCGATGCCGCCCTTGGCCGGATCGAGCGATGCTGCCCGCGCCATTTCGTAGAGGCCTTCGGAGAACTTCGCCAGGTCCTTCTGCTGCAGAATCGCCGAGCCCAGGTTGTACGCCAGCATGGCGTTATCCGGGTTGGCCTGCATGGCGGTCTTGAACGCCGCTTCCGCGCCCTTGAAATCCTTCTGCTTCAGAGCGGCCGTGCCGGGGTACAGGACGGCAGAGTTCAAAGTGGCGACGGCGACATCGTCCAACTGCTTCTTCGCCTGCTGCCATTGCTCATCAGTGGCGGCGGGGGGCTTGTTGGCCGCGGTGAAATACGTCGGGAGGAAAGCCTGTAGCTGCTTGGCGGCCTTCTCACCCGTCGCGACCTGCGCCGGCGTGGCGGTTACCTTGCCCATCAAATCGCTGGCCGAAGCGGCGGTCCGGAAGAGAATCTGGAGCACCGACGCCTTATCCGGGAACAAGGCCGTCACATCTCTCGATACCAATTGGCCGCTGTATTCCAAAACCTTGTCGCTCTGGTTCAGCGCGCCATACGCCTGCATGAACTGCAACAACCGATCGTCCTTGTAGTCCGATTCGGGATACTTCGTAGTCCAGGTGGTCAAATCCGCAATCGCCTTCTGCGCGTTGGGCGGGTTGGCGCCCAGGTCCTTCGCGACCTCGTTGGCGATGTCATATTCCCCTTGATCCTTGGGCTTCTTGGCTGCTGGTTGGCCCGGCTGAGCCGTTTGGCCGGCTTGAGCTGCCGGCTGGGAGCCCTGCGACTGCGCGCGGGCATTCTCCGTAGTCCCCAAGAGGAGGACGGCTCCCAATGCGGCTGCAGCCGCTATCCCAGTAAAGCTTCTCAATAAGTTGTGCACGTGCGCCTCCTGCTTATATCCGCGTTTAATTATAAGCAAACGATTTCCAATCCGCTCCTTCGGAACTGCAGCGTCCAGCCCACGGCAAACCGCCGCCTGGCAGCCCGGAGCAACCGCACAAGTTGCCAAACTCCGGCAACCCATTTGACTCCGTCCCGAACAACATGGTTCCGAACCACAAATGATAGCAGATCAACGCTATGCTGGAAGACACCATTAATGAGATACCTCGATTTGGCGATTATTCTGGTCTACCTGGCCGGTATCACCTGGTTCGGGGCCCGTTTCCGCCACGGCCAGAAGAGCCTGCGGGAGTACTTCCTGGGGGGGCGGAACGCTCCCTGGTGGGCGATCAGCCTCTCCATTGTGTCCGCCGAAACCAGCACGCTCACCATCATCAGCACGCCCGCCCTGGCATTCGGCGGAAACCTACAGTTCCTGCAACTCGTGATGGGTTATCTGCTGGCCCGCATCGTGATTTCCGTTCTCTTCCTGCCGCATTATTTCCGGGGCGAGCTATTTACCGCGTACGAGCTGATGCGGAGGAGATTCGGCGAGCGGATTCGGAAATTGACCGCGTCCATATTTTTGGTGACGCGCGCACTGGCGGAGGGCGTGCGGGTGGCGGCGATCGCCATCGTCATCTCCGTGGTGCTCGGCGTGGGACAGACCACATCCATCGTTCTGATCGTCATACTTACCGTGATTTACACGCTGCTGGGCGGCATGAAGGCCGTGATTTGGACCGACGTTGTCCAGATGACCCTTTACGTGACCGGCGCCGCACTAAGCTTCGGCCTGATCCTGGCACAGATCCCAGGCGGGTGGGCGCATGTGGCCGCCGTCGCTGGCGCTGCCGGCAAGTTGACGCTATTTGACTTCCACATTGCGCTCTCCCGCGATTTCTTCGCCCTGAAATACTCGTTCTGGGCCGGGTTGCTAGGCGGGTGTTTTCTGACCACCGCCAGCCATGGGACGGATCAACTAATGGTGCAGCGCCTGCTGAGCGCGAAGGATGAGCGGCAGAGCCGCGTTGCCCTCCTCTCCAGTTGGGTGGTTATCTTCCTGCAATTCACGCTCTTCCTGTTGATCGGCATTTGCCTATGGGTTCTGTACCGCGACCGGGGGCTCGCCGCCCCCGCGAGTCTCGATCGCCTTTATCCGCAGTTCCTCTGGAACAACCTTCCGCCCGGGGCAGCCGGCCTGACGGTGGCTGCGATTCTGGCCGCCGCCATGGCCAACCTCAGCGCCGCGCTGAATTCCCTTTCGTCCACCACGGTGATCGATTTCTTCCGCGGACGGGAGCATGGGCGGGAAGCTTCGTCGATGAACGTGGCCCGCATTGCCACTGTGGTCTGGGCGGCGATCCTGCTGCCGATTGGCGTCTGGGCCAGCCATTCCACCTCGGTTCTGGAAACGGGGCTGACGATAGCCTCCATCCCCTCGGGCGTCCTCCTGGGTGTGTTTCTGACGGGAGTGCTCACCAAGCGGCCGGGTGAGTACGCCGCCATGGCCGGCGTAGTGGCCGGGTTGGCGGCTATCCTTTATGTCCGGTTCGCCACCACCGTTGCGTTCACGTGGTACGTGCTGATTGGGACAGTGGTGACGTTCGGCGTGGCGTGCCTGGCCTCGCTATTCCAGGAGACCGATGTCATCGCCTGAAGCGGGAGCGCTACTTGGGAGCAACCATTGACTGACAAACCTTCCCCCGAACTCAAGCGCGACCTCGGCGCCTGGGCCGCCGCGGCCATCGTTGTCGGCACCGTCATCGGCAGCGGCATTTTTCTAGTCCCGCGAACCATGATCCGAGAGGCCGGAAGCGTGGAACTGGTGGCCGCGGTATGGGTGATCGGTGGCCTGCTCTCGCTTGCCGGCGCGCTCAGTTACGCCGAACTGGCGGCGGCTCTGCCCGAAGCCGGCGGCGAATACGCTTATCTGCGCGAAGCCTACGGCCCCATGTGGGGCTTCATTTACAGCTGGACGCAAACCTGGGTGGCGAAGAGCGGGTCGATCGCCGCCATGGCCACGGGGTTCATGGTTTACGCCGGCAACTTCTTTCCAGGCCTGGATACGGTGTTTTACGTCATCCCGCTGCCCCTGGGCCCGCGGGGCGGGCCGCTCGAGTTCCGCTACGCGCAGTTGCTGGCGATTTCCCTGATCGCAGCCCTAGCGTGGCTGAACTACTACGGAGTGAAACTCGGCGGAAGGGTTCAGGTGGCGGTGACGGCGACAGAAGTGGGCCTAATAGGCTTCATCGTACTCTCCGGGCTTACGCTGGGCTCGCCCCATGCCGCGGCTTCGAGCGTTATCGCGCCCGTTCGCTTTGCGGGCATCATCGCCGCTCTGGTTGCGGCATTATGGGCCTACGACGGCTGGAACAATGCCGGTATGGTGGCTTCCGAGGTGCGCGATCCGCAGCGTAATCTGCCGCGCGCCCTCATTTGGGGAACCACCGCCGTCATGGGGCTTTATCTTCTAGCGAACGCAGCCTATTTCCGCATCCTATCCGCGCCGCAAGTGGCGGCAGGCGACCGCCCGGCCGCCGACATGATGCGCTCGATTTTCGGCGACTGGGGCGCGACGGCAGTTTCCGTGGCTGCGATGATCAGCATTTTCGCGGCATTAAACGGATCTATTCTTTCCGGCTCGCGCGTACCGTATGCGGCCGCCCGGCAGGGTTACTTCTTTCCGGCGGTCGGCCGGGTTAGCGCGCGCCGCCATACTCCGGGCGCCGCCATACTCATGCTGACGGCCTGGTCCGCCTTGCTGACGCTTTCCGGAAAATTCGACGATCTGTTCAATCTGGTGATATTCGCCAGCTGGATACTGTACGGCATGACGGCCGCAGCTGTGATCGTCCTCCGGGTAAAGAGGCCCGATCTGCCGCGCCCGTACCGCATTCTGGGCTATCCGTTCGTGCCTGTGGCGTTCGTCCTCGGCGCGCTGGTGCTGGTAGTTTCGACAGCCATCGAACGCCCCCGCGAATCTATCATGGGCGTAGGACTAATTGCCGCTGGTTTACCCTTCTATTCTTATTGGAAGCGGCGCGGGAAGGTGTGATTTAGCGAGTTCGTACTAGGCTGTTCAGGTACCCTAAGTTCCGATATACGCCCGAAAAGCGGTAGCAAATAGCTTGAAAATACAAAGCATTAGCGGGAAAATATGAATTGAGCGGAACGGCAGGCCGCATCCGGCTGGCGTGGCGCCCGTGGAGGATTGGGGAAATGGACGTAACCAAGATTCTTTCGGACCTAAAGGCGGAACGGCAGCAGATTGAAGAGGCCATTCTTAGCTTGGAACGTTTGGCGCGAGGCCGCGGACGCCGCCGTGGAAGGCCCCCGGGCTGGATGGCCGAAGCCGATGCCGCCCCAGTGAAGCGCCGGGGCCGGCCCCCGGGGAGCAAGAACAAAGTCACTGTCGTTACCCCGCCCAAAACCAGCGCCGTTGCGTAAATGGGGCCGCCCGCCGGCGGCCGCTCAACCGGTTTTCTTCACCGCGGCGGGCTTGCGGGGAACCGTTTTCTTTGCAGGTACCGCGGGCTCGTCCAGAAATTCCAGAATCTTGGCGTGAATATTCCTGGCCATCTGGTCTTCCGCCAGAAATGGTTCCTGGCCTTCATATTGAGCGCGAATCACTCCCTGCCGGTCCACAAAAGCAATCATCGGCATGCGCGGGCCGATGATTGGCGGATGCTGCATAAAATCCAGCGCGGCCATGAGTTTGTTATAGCCGACTGGAAATGACGGGCTATTGCGCCGCAGGAATTCCGGCACATTAATCTGCGCCATATCTTCTATGGCCGATCCGATCGCCTGAAAACCGCGGCCGCCCAACTCGTTCTGCTCCTGAGAGAGGCATTTAACGGCCTTCTGGCAATGCGGGCACGAGGTCAATAGAAAAAGCACGGCGACTACTCTGCCCTTATATTGACTGATTGAGACCTGTTTACCCGTATTTAGGGAAATGGCGAATTCCGGAGCCTTCCGAGGTATATCCGCCGCACTGATCGAGGACGCGGCGAGGGCAAGCAAGCCTAGAGCCGCAGCCAGGAACCGGCGCTGTTGCATAGCCCTAGTTTAGCTCAGCGGGCAGCCCTTCCACGCTGGTGAAAACCCTTCCCTCCAGGCGCAATTCGAAGCGTCCATCGTCGCCGGAACCGGAGCAGCGGCCGGCGGATTCGCTAATGGGAGCGAAATTGCGCCACTTTTTCCCCAGGACGCCCTTGTAGAACTCGAAATATTTCCGGGCAATTTCCGGGTCGTCCCATTCCACGGAATAGAGCAGAACCACGCTCCCGGTTTTCCGGTTCTCCCGCAATTCGTACGCCGATCCGCGCCAATGCGGCGCGATTTCGGCGGCAGCGCCCTCGTCCCCGAACTGCTGCAGCAGAACGGAGTGATCGAACTCGCCCAGCACACCCGACGAAAGGCGCTTATAGCCGCCCGGCAGTTTCACGGCCGGTAGCCCGGGCGACGTGGGAGCCACGCCCTCGAAATACTTATCCGGATGAGTGATCTGCTGCGTCGAAACCGGCGGACGCAGAAACGCCTCGGAAAAACCGCTCTGCCCGTCGCGTTCGAGCAGCGCGTTCTGAAACACGGCCCCCTTGGAATAAGGAAAAAGCAATGAAAGGCGGAAGTAAAGCGGCGCATTGTCGAAGACGGGAAACTGGCCGGAAACCGCACTAATGGCGCCCATCCGCGCAGCCAACTCCGGATTGTTCCGCAGGGACATCCCGAATTTCCGCGCCACGTATTCCGCCGCGATCCATACCGCCTGCCCTTCCATAACCGCTACGTGCGCGGCCGCCCGGTCATCGTCTTTCAAATCGCTGCCGATGAATTTCGCCAGGCGGAAATGCTGGTCGGCCAGGGCGTGCGCCAGTTCGTGGGCTAGCGTCGGCTCCTGCATCGCCTCGGAAGCGCCCTCCATCACGAACAGTTTGCGGCTGCGGTAATCGTAGAATGCCGCGGCCTGCTCGGTCATCAGATCCACCATCGCGGATTCCAGGTGGAAATCCGGCGGCGCGAATCCGAACTTCTTGAGCGTGATCTCCTCGGCGCGGATACCCTTCGGGTCGGCTGATTCCTTCATCCGGGCCTTCAGAAACTCGTTCACCTGTTGCCGCCCGATTACCGCGCAGGGCGGCTCGCGGAGCAGCGACAGGCCGGTGATCGCAGCCAGGTCACGGGCGATCTTCCCCGCCTCGGCGCAGATGCCGTTCTGTTCGGCCGCGCCGTGGAGCAGGGCCGCCGCGGCGAGAAACAGCGCGCAGGCCCGAGCCGCGCGTGGAACAAACCTGGTGTCCATTGCTACTCAGAATAACGGTACAATGGACAATTAATCCAATCACACCCGAGGAGAAGCTCTTTTGGCGGACGACAAACTCTACAAGGCCGAGTATCTGGGCAGCGGCACCTTCGTGATCACCAAGCCGAAGCGGAAGAAGTCCAAGACGCGCCAGTCGCAACTAAGGAATCCGAAGCGCGGCTCGCGCAAGTAAACAAGATCTAATGGCGGGTGCGGCGCCCCGCATCCATAATTCGAAGCAGGCCCTCAAGCGCCGCCCTCTGCAACGCAAACGCAGCCGCAAAACTGCCGGCTAGAACCGCGCCGATGACGAAGGCTTCCATTTCGGACCTCCGTCCGGCTTGAGTGCAATTCAGGCGCCAGCAGGTTTTATTCGGCTTAACCCGCGCGGGGCGGGGATTTCTTACGCGCGGGCGATCAATATTACATCCGCCATTTACCAGCCCGGCTTCCAGTCCCAGCCGCCGTCGGTGCGCGCGGCGACGCGGCCTACCCCTGGAAAGGGAAAGTGGAACGCCGAAACGCGCATATTTCCGGCGACGGCGCGGCTGAGCAGTTCGCGCCGGCTGCGCTTGGCGGCCAGCGGATCCAGATCGAATCCGTTCTCAAGATCGGGGCGCTCCAGGTGTAGCGGATGCGCCGCGGCGTCGCCCAAATTCAGCAGAGTCTCGCCGTCCGATTCCACCAGCGCCGCGAGATGGCCGGGCGTATGGCCGGGGGCCGGAATCACGCGAACGCCGGGGCAGATTGCCGTTTCGTCCCTGACTGTCTCAATCTGAAAACGCAGCGGCGGCAGCGTGCGCCGCGCCGCCTCCTCCATCGATCGCCTGGTCTTCTCAGGCACCCGCATCCCATCCAGGCGAACGCGGCCTGCCGTCCAGAACTCCCATTCCAGTTCGGCAATTACGTAACGCGCGTTGGGGAACGCCGGCATTCCGCGCGCGTCCAGAGCGCCGCCGATATGGTCCGGATGCGCGTGAGTCAGGATTACGGTATCGATGTTACGAGGGCGGATGCCCTCCATTTCCAGGCGCGCCAGGATTGCGCCCGTCGCCTTAGATCCCTCCCCCGCCCCCGTGTCCACCAGAATCGCGTGCCGGCCGGCTTCGATGAGCATGCACGTGTACGGGCTCAGCACGGTTTCCGTAGGCGCGCGGCGGGCAGCCAGGGCCTCACCGATTTCCTGCCGCGCCGCATTCGCAAACAGCCACTCCGCTGGGTACGAACAATAGCCATCCGCCAGCAGAGTGCAGGAGATCGAACCGACCTGGAAACGATGCGAACCGGCGGGCATCCCTAAAAGAAGTAGCGAAAACCGCTCGAAATGTCAAAACAACTCCGCGGGCCTACGCTTTTGCGTCAAGAACCTCGCGGACTTTGCCGGCCAATTCCTCCGCGGTAAAAGGCTTGGGCAGGTAGGCGACTCCCTGATCGAGCACTCCCTGCTTGCTGATGACGTCCGCCGCATAACCGGACGTGTACAGCACCTTGAGCGACGCGCGCGAGCGGGTCAGGGCGGCGGCGAGTTCCCTGCCCGTCATCCCCGGCATGATCACATCCGTCAGCAACAGGTCGATGGGCGCGGAGAAATCGGCGCACAAAGCCAGCGCGGCGGGCCCGTCGCCGGCTTCGACCACGTGGTACCCCCGCTCCCGCAGGATCGCAGCCGCCAGGCGCCGCACCTCCGCCTGGTCCTCCGCTATGAGGATCGTCTCGGAACCGCCCGGCGCGCACTCTTTCGGCTGCGGCGCGGATTCCGTCTCGATGCTGCCTTCCACCGCCGGCAGATATACTGCAAACCGCGTTCCTTTTCCCCGTTCGCTGGCCACCACGACCCACCCGTGGCTTTGGCGCACAATGCCATAGACCGTGGCCAACCCCAGCCCGGTACCTTCGCCCGTTCGCTTGGTGGTGAAGAACGGTTCGAAGATGCGCTGCAGCACTTCCTCGTTCATACCCACGCCGGTGTCTTCCACGGCCAACACGGCGTAGCGCCCCGGGCGGGCATCCGGGTGCAGGCCGCCGCACGAGTCGTCCAGTTCCGCCGCGCGCGTTTCCACCGAGAGGCGGCCGCCGCGCGGCATAGCGTCCCGGGCGTTCACCGCCAGGTTCAGAAGCACCTGGTTGAGCTGCCCGCGATCGGCCATGACGACGGAGCCCGTTTCGTCCAGCCGCAGCTCCATGTCGATATCCTCTCCGATCAGGCGGCGGATCATTCGCGTGGCCTCGGCAACGATATCGTTCAAGCTCACTGGCTTCATCTCAGTGATCTGCTTGCGGCTGAACGCGAGCAGTTGCTGCGTCAGCGCGGCCGCGCGCCCGGCCGCGGCGCGTATCTCCTGCAGCGATTCCTCCCGCGGATCGCCCGGCGGAAGGCCCGAGAGCAGCATGTCGGAGTAGCCGTTGATTACCGTGAGGTGATTGTTGAAATCGTGCGCCACGCCTCCAGCGAGGCGGCCCACGCTCTCCATCTTCTGAGCCTGCAGCAACTGCATCTCAAGGCGTTCGCGTTCGGCCTCGGTTCGCTTGCGTTCGCTGATGTCGCGGAAGAAGATGAGCGCGGCGGCCCGGCCGTCGTATTCAATCGGAGCGGCGGATATCTCCGTGGGGATGCTCTCGCCATTGGCCAGCACCAGCCGCCTCTCAACCGAGATCAGCCGCGCGCCGCCAATTGCCGCGGCAATGCGCTCACGCGCCGCCTCGCGTTCTTCTGAAATCACGATGTCAAGGAACGATTTGCCGAGCAGATCAGCCCGGTCCGGCACTCCCAAAGTCTCCAGCGCGGAAGGGTTGGCGTACTCGATCCTCGCGCCCGACTCCACGATGATTCCCTCCGGGGCCTGTTCCACCACCCGCCGGAAGCGTTCCTCGCTGCGGCGGAGCGCATCCTGCACGCGCTCCCTGTCGGCCGCCTCGCGCTCCAGGGCCTCGCGAAAGCCCGCTTGGGCGTCGAACCGCCGCTGGTAGAACTTGACCTGCCGCCGGCGCCAGAGCGACGCAATTCCCGCCGCGGCGGCCGCCACGAGCGACAACCCCACCACACCGATCAAAGCGGAACGCTGGAAGAACGGCCCCGGCGCCTCCCCCGCGTCCAATTCAACCACCACGAAAGCGGCGATAACGGCCACCACCGCGAAGAAGAGTACCAGGAGCCCGTACGGGCTCGCGCCCCGCTCGTCCGCTTCAGCTTTGACTCTTGACGAAGATTCCATCGCGCTCTTACCCAGCCGTTGCCCCCCGCTCGCGGCGTGGCGCCGCCCCCCACATTCTCGCCCAGCCTATCAGAAAAAGGGCTCCGATACTACTGGAAGACCGAGCGGGAACAAGGACTACTCCAAGCGGTACACGGCAGCGCCCGGAGAGTTGCGGTCTATCCGCAGAGTCGCGCCGCCGCGCTTCTCGGGCGCCATGTGGTCCGCCGGCAGTGGCGTGTTTTGTTCGATCATGAGGCCCGCATCCGTAAGCCGCGCCGTCCGCTTCCAGTTTCTGCCAGCGAACGTCAACGCGCCGCCCGAGGCCGCGACCTCCACGTCGCCCGGCGCCGCGAATGCGCCCTGCTCGGGAACAAAGTTGACGCCGCTATCCTTCCACGCGTATTCGATCCAGCGGCCGCCGTCACGGCTCGAAAACACGGCCCGCGCGCGGTGGGATTCGAGCACCCACTCGGGCGAACCATCCGCGTCCAGGTCCGCGCTCCACGCTCCCTCGCCGTTTCGGGACAAGACGGCGAAGCGGAATGGCAGCGAAGCCTCCATGCCTCCCGTGACGCTCAGGCGCCAATCCCGTAGCCCGACTACCCCCTCCGCAGGAAAAACCCGCAGCGAGACCGTACGTTCGGCCAGCGCCCCCACGCTCACGTCCATTTTGGCCGGCAGAAAATCGAGCCCCTCGGCGGCGGCGCTCAGATGGTACGTCTGAATTCCCTGCGTATGGTTCGCGATCGTGATATCCACGTTCGCGCCGCCGCGTGGCTCGATCGCGACGATCGGCGGGTCGGGAGCCGCGGCGATCCGGTCGCCGAAGTGCAGCTTGACTGCCTGCGGAAGCGTGATCGAAGCCGGCCGGAACACCTGCAAGCGAGCGCGGCCCAGGGGCACGCCATCGGCTTCTATGGCCAGGTTCGCCCAATCCCCCGGCACGGCATCGGCAGGCACTGCCACGGCGTACTCGATCTCATTGGGGGATTTCTTACGGGCCGTGGCGCTGTAACCCTCAGGCGCCAACAGCCGCGAACGGGCGGCAACCGCGGCCGACGAGTACACCGTGTTCAAAACATTTATCCGGCCAGCGATCAGGCGCGGCGGGTCATCGAAGAATGCCGCATCTTCGGGCGCTTCCATGGCGATCCCAATGCGCACGCGCGCCGCGGGGCCGCTGCCCGGCGGAATCGGCAGACGCGCCCGCAACGTCTTTGCGTCCCAATCGAAGTCCTTTAGGGTTCCGGCGGCCAGGTAAGGTCCCACCGGCTCCCGGGCGAGTTGCAGGACGGCTTCGCCCCCCTCCGGCGCAGCAAACTCCATGGCCAGCAGCCCGTTCTCAAATTCAACGGAAAGCAGTTCGGCAGTAGCGTAGACGATATGCTCGGCGGGCGAAAAGCTGGAACACTCGCGGCACAGGCTCCCCGCTCCCAGCGATAAGCCCAGCGGCAGCCACAACGATTCCCCCGCCGGAACCGAAACGCCGGGAATCGTGGTGGTGCTCTTTGCATCGGCGCCGAAAACCCGCAAATCGCCCCGGAATGGCTGCTTCCCGCCGTTGGTGACGGTAACGGCCACGCCCACCGAAGAAATCAGTTCCACGGCGCGGACGCCCGCTGGAAGCTTGCCAGAGGGCTGGGCGGGCAGGGCTATGGGCCGAAGCCCCGGAAGAAGCGCGGACCAGTTCCGTAGTAGAGCTGTATCGCGCAACAAAGCGCGTACGCCCAAGCTGTCGCCTTCCTGCTGCGCCAGCGCCCCGGGCCGTACCATCGCGCCCGACGCCGCCGCCCATCCGGCCGGGTAGATCGCCGTTTCCACGTCGGTCCACAACAGCGCGCCGCGCGCGCGTCCCGGCAGGCCGGCTATGGCATCGCGGCTCTTGGCGAACGCAGCGGAATCGCCCGCGGAAATCGTGGTGACGGGAGAAGGGGGCGCCCCGGCGTCGATGCCCAGTCTGGCCCCCTCCACGTATGCCACAGGGCCGCCGTGGCTGGCGGTGCGCGTGGCCAGGACCTGCCCCAGACGCTTCAACCATTCGGCTTGCGCCGTGGAGCCCCCTGCCGCCGCTTCCGGCACGCCCGCACCACGCCACCCGGCTACCGGAGGCAGCGGCCGGACCCACGCCCGCAGCCCCAACTTCTGCAACAGCCGGATCAGCCCGATGAGATCCCGGCGCGGATTGGTACGGCCAGTGAAATCGTACGCTCCCGGCGTCGGTTCGTGCCAGTTCCACGGAACCGAAAACGCAACCGTGCGCACCCCGGCTTCTTTCAGCCGGACCAGGTTCCGTTCCCACTCGCCGGGGGGGATTAGGTAATACGGAAACTCTACGGCTTGGACGAACTCGGCCGGCGGCTGCGCCGGCGCCGGGCGCGCAGCCATAGCCGCCATCGCCAGGAGTAGCGCCAGCCACCGCATCTAGAATGTCCGCGCTTTGCGCAGGCGGTAATCGTCGATCAGCGGCATGCGGATCACCGTGCACATCTCGAACAGGCGCGAGCGCGCCCGCGCGCCGATGCGTTCGGCCAGCGTCTCGCGGTACTCGGGAATGCCCGCGGCGGATTTCTGCATTACCGAACTGCCCGCGTCCGGGTCGGGAAGATTGGTGGTGGCGATTAGCGGTTTCCGGTTGTCGCAGCGGTACGTCACGATGGAGTTGATCGTATCCTCCACCCAACTTGTGACGCGGTGCGCGCCGATATCGTCGAGCAGCAGCACTTCCGAATCCATGGCCACGCGATACGCCTCTTTATCGGATGAATTCGAAGCGGCGTCGTAGCCCGCGCGGATGCGGTCCAGCAGATTCTGGTAATTGCAGAACAGGCCCTCGTAGCCCTTCTCGATAATGATCTTGCGCAGGGCGGCCACGGCGAGGTGACTCTTTCCGGTTCCGGGGTCGCCGATGAGCAGCAACCCGGGGCGGCTATCGTTGGGAAAATCCTGAGCGAAACGCTTGACGGCAAGCAGAACCGTCGTCAGATCGCGGCGGGCGATGGGGTTTTCCGTCCCCGGCACCACGAAGTTGTCGAAGGAGGCGTTCCGGTAGAGGGGGGGAATTTGCGCGCGGTCTTCGTTGCGCTCCGACCGGCCCAGCGAGCGGCAATCGCAGGGTTCGGCGCCCGAGACGCTGGCGCGTTCAATGATGATCCAGCCCGTCCCTCCGCACTTCGGACATGCTGATTGCGTGGCCATGGTTCCCATTATCGGTCAGAGGAGCGGCTAGTAGCGCAACGAGCAAGCCGGTGGCTTCACTGAATTCGCCACCGGCCGCCCGCGTTACATCCGCTTCCAGGTCACGTCCACGCGCACCGGAATGTCGTTCTTGATGGGCATCGCCAGCAAAGACGGCGGATCGATCTTGAAATCTGCCACGGTAGCCGGGATTACGCCGGAGACGCGCACTTCACCGCCCTGCACCGTTTCTTGAAACGGTACCTGAGCGTAATGAACGGTCTGGCCGGCAAATTGGATTTCCAGGTCGGCATGAACGGTTCCGGCTTTGGCCGCATCGTCCGGCAGACGGAAGCGCACCATCACCATCGGAAACTCACCGCCGCGCACCACCTGGAGCATATGGAGATCGCGGTTGGAATCCCCCGAATCGAATGACTTCACCTGAGCCGCAACCAGGAAGTCGCATGAGCCCGCCTGGCAGACGCCTTTGCCGCGCGCCTCGTGGCTTGTGCCGTCGAGCTGGTGCAACGGGTGGCTCACGTGATACGTCAGCGTGGATTTCTCCAGCATCCATTGGCTGTCCGCGCCCCAAATCGCGCAAGGCGCGAGCAACAGCGCCAGTGAGAGAAGTTCCTGTTTCATAGGCTCAGAAATGAATCGATACCGACAGAACCGCCAGGCCAAACGAGACGGCGGTGATTGCCGCCACGGCGCCGTGCGCCTGCGCGATGCCGTGCACCCTCTCGCCCTTGCTGCGCTGCGAGTACGCGATCACGCCTAGAATCGGAGTGAGAATCATTCCGGGACCGTGAATCAACGCCAGCGCCCGGTGCAGCCGGATAGGCCCGCGCGCCTGCGCGCCGGGCATTTTCGGCGCGAATATGGCGAAACTGGCCGTGGTGAGATACATCCCCGCCGTGACGGCACCCAGCGCAGCGTGCAGTTGACGTCCCCCCGAACTGCTGGAGCCGTGCTCTTCCCCCGCGCCGCCGGCGGCCACCAGCGTGGCAATCATGGGCACAATCGTGATCAGCCCCAGCCGCTGATGGATCTTGAGCATGTGCGACCGCTTGTCCAGCCGGGCCTGCTCGGCAGCGTCCCCCTTCGTCTGCTCGGGCGTGAAACCCAGATCGCCCAGGCCCACCGGAGGAGGATTGCCGGGAGCCGCGGCTTGGGGAAAGAACGCACTCTGAGTCGCCCCCGCCGGAAGCGCAAATCTCCTGGTTTGGGCCGCGATTCCGCCGCCATTCGCGAAGATGCCGTAGTTGTCCGAAGCGAGGTCCGGGGCGGCGTAGCGGCTTGATTCGTCCGTCTGCGCCGAAATGTTCTGGCTGGCTGCTATGCCGGTTGCGGGAATCGGGGCGTCGGCAACGACGACGTCCGAAGAGCCGGCAACCGCTCCGGTACTCGCGGAGCTGTCCTGCGCCTGCGCGAAACCGGACAGCAAAAGGGCGATCGCGACCGCGCCCGCATGTAACTTGAACTTCAACTGGAACCCTCCTGGTTCTGAATTTGGGCCTGCAAGTTAGTATTCGGACGGCGCCGGTACGGATTCGGTTGCATCGAGAATAGGATATTGAGGGGCGTAATCCCTCTCCGTGCTAGATTCGAGACTTGGAGGAAGGGTTCATGTTCCGCTCCGTAGCCATCGCCATCATCCTCGCCGCTGCGCTGTGCGCCGGCGCATTCGCACAGAGGGGCGGACCCGGCCAGAAGGGCGCGAAGTCTGAAGCGCCGCTGGTCGTCAAGGCTCTGGGGGGTGGAGCTTATGCCGTGGAAGGGGGCAACGGCGCCAATACCGGGTTCATCGTGACCCCGAAGGGCGTGGTGACCGTCGACGCCAAGACCACCCCGGAGAGCGCCAAGGACTTTCTCGCGGTAATCGCCAAGACAACTCCGAACCCAGTCACCAATATCATCCTGACCCACAGCGACTCAGACCATGTGGGCGGCCTTAGCGCCTTTCCCAAGGGACTCCCTATCTGGGCGCATGAGACCTGCAAGAAGGAAATGCTGGCTTCTGCCGGACCCATGGCCGCGCCTGCCGACTACCTCCCTACGCGCACCGCTGCCGGAAACCAGACCCTGAATATCGACGGCGTAAGGATCGATCTGCTCTATTTCGGACCCGCCCACACCAGCGGCGACATCGTAGTCTACTTTCCGGCCCAGAAGCTCGCATACATCGGCGATCTGGTCATGGTGGAGCAGGGCGATCCGCTGCTCCACGCCGAGAAGGGCGGCACGCCCGCGGGATGGTTTAAGGTTGTCAGCCAAATCGTCGCACTAGACGCCAGCGCCTTCGTCTCGGGCCACGGAGCCGCGCCCATCACCAAGGCCGACATCCAGAAGAAACTCGCGGCCACGCAGGAGAAATACGACCGCATTAAGGCGCTGGTAGCCCAAGGCCAGCCGCTCGCCGAAATCAGGAAGGCTTTCGGCGAATCCGAACCGGCGCAAGGCGGCCGGGGGTTCGCGTCCTTCACCGAAGTTGCTTATAACGAACTCACGAAGAAGTGAGCGTGGCCAGCGCCCAGGACGCGACAGACGGGAATACCCTCACCGCAAGACAACGGGGGCATTTCGGCCGAATGCTACCATCCCTGCAGCGCTGAGGTGCTACCATGCCTTGTCGTGCAACTGCCGAATGCGGACCGCGCAATAGTGGACATCGCCAAACTCCGGGACTACGCATTAAGCCAAGCACATCCCCGGGGACGCCATAAGGCGCGTGTCTTCCTATCGGCCCTCGGTTTGACGCCAACAGATGCGGAGGAACTCCGGGCAGCACTGCTTGTGGCGGCAAGGGCCGGCGATGCGGCGCCGCGCGATTCCGATGAGTTCGGGAACCGTTATTCAGTTGACTTCGAGATGACACGTCCGGGCAAACGCGCGTGGATACGCAGCCTATGGATTATCTCGCGGACTGACGGCCTCCCACGAATGGCAACCTGTTATGTACTATGAGATTAGGTGTAGCAATGGCTGAGCTTGAGCTCTTGTCGGTGGTCGCATTGGTACGGGACATTCCGGAACACGGGCTGCTCCGCGGGCAGGTAGGCACGATTGTCGAAGCGCTCGCCTCGGAAGTCTTCGAAGTCGAATTCAGCGACGATAACGGGCACGCTTACGCCGCTCTGGCGTTAAAGGCCCGCGACCTTATGCGCCTGCATCACCAACCGATCCACGAAGCCGCCTAAAGGCATTCCGTTCAGGCCCGCCGTCCTGGCAAGGCACCGAGCCGCGCACGCGCACTCCAATGCCTCTTTTTCGCGGCAACATCCGGGCGACCCCCATGCTACCCTGATCCTTCAGAGCCTATGCCTCTTACGCGCGAAAAAGCCCAGCTCATGAGCGCCTCCGAGATCGACCGGACCATCGTTAGGTTGGCCCATGAAGTCCTGGAGAAGACCGAGGACCTCGACCAGCTCGCTTTTATCGGCATCCGCCGACGCGGCGTTCCCATGGCGCAACGCCTGGCCGCCAAGATTGCCATGCTGGAGAAGCGCGAGATCCCCGTCGGCGTCCTCGATATCAATCTTTACCGCGACGATCTCACGACGGTGGATATCAAGCCCGTCGTCAGTTCGACCGAGATTCCCTTCTCCGTGCAGGGCAAAGACATCATCCTGACCGATGACGTGCTCTACACCGGGCGCACCGTGCGCGCCGCGCTCGACGCGTTGTTCGATCACGGACGCCCCGCGCGCGTACAACTTCTGGTTCTGATCGACCGCGGCCACCGCGAACTGCCCATAGAGGCGAAGTTCGTCGGCCGCGTCGTGCAGACATCCGACGTAGAAATCATTGAAGTGAAGTTCCAGGAGATCGATGGAATGGAAAAAGTTCTCCTGGTAGAAAAAGCCACCGCAACGGAAGCCTGAGACCTAACCATGCCCGCCGGATTGCTCGGGATAGAAGGGCTGGAACGCGCCGAGATTGAAGCCCTGCTGGCGCGCGCGAAGGATTTCCAGTCCGTACAACATCAGCCACTCAAGAGGTCGGATGCGCTTCGCGGGAAGATGATCGTGAATCTGTTTTACGAAGCTTCCACGCGCACCCGGACCAGTTTTGAAATCGCGGCCAAGCGCCTCGGCGCCGACGCGGTTTCGATTACCGCCTCGGGTTCCAGCGTCACCAAGGGGGAGTCCCTGGTGGATACGCTGAATACTCTGGGGGCCATGCGGCCGAGCGCGATCGTAATGCGGCACTCCGCGTCCGGCGCTCCGCACTTCCTGGCAAAGCACCTTCCCACGCCCATCATCAACGCGGGCGATGGCACCCATGAGCATCCCACGCAAGCGCTGCTTGACGCGCGCACGATTCTCGACCGCCGCGGAACGCTCGAAGGCCTCCGCGTAGCCATCATCGGCGATATCGCGCACAGCCGCGTGGCGCGCTCCGACGTGCATCTGCTTTCGAAGTTCGGGGTGGATATCGTCCTCTGCGGGCCGGCTTCCCTGCTCCCGCCGGAACTCGCCGATCTGGCCCCGGGCGTCACCTTGACTACAAGTATTACGGAGGCCATCCGCAACGCCGACGTAATCATGATGCTGCGCGTGCAACTGGAGCGCCAACACGAGGCGGCGTTCCCGGCGGGCGAGTACTTCCGCTTCTATGGCTTGCGGCTGGAGCATATGGATCTGGCTAAGCCGGAAGCCATCGTGATGCACCCCGGCCCCATCAATCGGGGCCGCGAGCTTTCCTCGGAAGTGGCCGATTCCCAGAGCTCTGTGATCCTCAACCAGGTGGAGAACGGGGTCGCCGTGCGTATGGCGGTGCTCGAGAAGGTGGTGGGATAGCCATGCCGTCGATCCTCATCAAGAACGGGAGGGTGATCGACCCCTCTTCGAATACCGACACCGTGGCCGACGTTCTGATTGAAGACGGCCGCATCTCCGGCGTTGCGCCGGGCCTCTCCCGCGCCGGCGCCGAAACCATTGATGCGGGCGGCATGATCGTCGCCCCCGGCTTCATCGATATGCACGTGCACCTCCGCGAGCCCGGCTTCGAGCACGCCGAAACCATCGAGAGCGGTTCGCGCGCCGCCGCCGCGGGTGGCTTCACCTCCATCTGCTGCATGCCCAACACCAAGCCGGTGAACGATTGCGCCACGGTTACCAGCTACATCGTGGAGCGCGCGCGCAAATATGCCGTGGTGAACGTCTTTCCGATCGGCGCCATCACCAAGGGCAGCGCTGGGGAGGAACTCTCCGCCATCGGAACGATGAAGGCTTTCGGCGCCGTGGCCATCTCCGATGACGGCCAGCCCGTCACCAACTCGCGCGTGATGCGCCGCGCCATGGAGTTCGCCCGCTCCTACGACATCCCCGTGATCGACCACTGCGAGGACCCCAGCTTGAGCGCCGGCGGCGATATGAACGAAGGGCCGCATGCGGTTCGCTGGGGCCTGCGCGGCATCCCGGCGGTTTCCGAGGACGTGATGGTCGCGCGGGATCTGCTGCTGGCCCAAGTCACCGGAGCGCGTTGCCACATCGCGCATATCTCCACACGCAATGCCATGGCCATGATGGCGCACGCGCGCCGCCAGGGCCTCGCCGTCAGTTGCGAAGCCTCACCGCACCATTTTTCGCTTTCCGAAGACGACATGGCGGCTTACGACAGCAGCTATAAGATGAAGCCGCCCCTGCGCTCGGCCTGCGATGTGACCGCGATAGTGGACGGCATCGCTTCGGGCGTGGTGGACGCCATCGCCACCGACCATGCGCCGCACGCGGGAAGCGAGAAGATGCAGGAGTTTGAGCGCTGCCCGTTCGGCATCATCGGCCTGGAGACCGCCATCGGTTTGGCGCTCGACGGCCTGGTGGCCACGGGTAAGATCTCGCTGAACCGCATGGTGGCGCTGTTCACGACCGGTCCGGAACGCGTCATGCGGCTGGGCAAGGGCACGCTCGCCCCAGGCGCCGATGGCGATGTCACGATTTTCAGCGCCGACGCCCCCTGGACTTACGATGTGAACCAGAGCTTCTCGCGCAGCCGGAACTCTCCCTTCCACGGCCGCGGCTTCCGCGGCGGCCCGACGGCGACCATCGTTGCCGGGCAGGTGGTTTGGCGCAGAAGCTAGCGCTTGCGGGGCCGGCCCGCGCCGCAAGCGGCGCACTGGTCCCTGCCCCAATTTCAATAGCTGGACGAACTACGTGAATCGCACCCCAATCTCCCGCCGCACTCTGCTGTTTTCCGCCGCCGCTGCGACCATCGGCTGCACGCAAAAGGCTACAGGTTTTCCCGGTTATTGTTTTGTCGCGAATCAGGGCGGCCGCAATATCACGGCCGTGGATATGGAACTCTTCCGCGTCCGGAAGAGCATTCCGCTCGACGCCGCCCCGGCCGTGATGATAGCGAATCCCGATCCGCAGTTCACCAGAGTCTACGCCTTGGCCCCAGAAGGCGGAACCGTGTACGAGGTCCATCCGGGCAATCTGGCCATCAGCCGGCGCTCTACCGCCGGGCCCCGCGCGGTCGATATGCGCCTGGCGCGCGACGGCCGGGCGCTCTGGGTGCTCTATCGCGAGCCTGCGGCTTTGGTGGAGTTCCCGCTCGCCACGCTCAAGCCCGGGCGCCGCATCGCGCTCCCCGCTCCTCCCGACTGCTTCGAACTGAGCGACGACGGCCGCGCCGCGATTGCCAGCCGGCAGGCGCGCAGCCTTACCGTCGTTTCCCTCTCGCGCGCGGCCATCGAGCGCACATTCCCCACCGGCGTGGAATTGAACTTCGTGCGCTTCCGCAAAGACGGGCAGATGCTGATGGCCGGCAGCACGGCGGACCGCAGTCTTATCGCCTTCGACCCCGCGGCCGGACGCAGCATTGTGCGCCTCCCTTTGCCTCTGGCGCCCCGCCAGATCGCCAGCACCGCCGACGGCGGGCAGATATTCGTCACCGGCGACGGCGTGGACGCTGTGGTAATCGCGTTCCCCTACACCACCGAAATCGATCAGACGCTGCTGGCCGGCCATGCCCCCGGCGCGATGATGGTCACCGATACATCGCCTTCCTATCTGCTCGTCGCCAACCCCGAATCGAACAATATGACGGTGATCGATATCGATACGCGGCGCCTCGTTGCGATCGTTCAGGTGGGCCAGGGACCACGGCAGATCCTGATGACGCCCGATAACCAGTACGCCCTGACGCTTAACGAAAAGTCGGGGGATATGGGCGTGGTCCGCCTGGCGACGTTTACCGAAACCTGGGTGCGGCGCTATCGCTCGGCGTCCCTGTTCACCCTGATTGCCGTCGGAGACAGGCCCGTTGCCGCGGCGGTGGTGCGCGTTCGCTGAGTTTCTCTTGCCTCAACCTGCCGCGCCGCGGGTAACATAGAGACTGGAATCGGAGGTCCACTCTTGAAAAAGCTGCTTGTGGCGCTGTTGATCGTGGTTGCGGCAGTCATCGGGTGGGCCATGGTCCGCCGCAACCGCCCCCCCGTGGTGAACTTCGTTCGCGCCGAACGGCGCAACATCGTCAGCACGCTCCCCACCAACGGCAAAGTGGAACCGCTTGAATGGCAGGCCGTGCGGGCTGAAATGGCCGGAGTGATCCGCGAAGTCCCGGTTCGCGAAGGCGGGCCCGTCGCGCAAGGCGCAACGCTGGCAGTGATGGATGACACCGCGCTGCAGGCCGAAGTGGATGCCGCCACAGCCCGGGTCGCCGAGGCCCGCGCGAACATGGCGGCGGCGGAAGCCGGCGGGACCCCCGCCGAAATTACGGAGCTCGATAACAGCGTCTCCCGCGCGAAGCTTGACCTTCAGCAAGCCCAGCGCGAGTACGAATCTCTGCGGCGCCTGGTTGAGAAGCAGGCCGCCACTCCCGCCGAAGCGAATGCCGCGCTGGATAAAGTGCGGCAGGCAGAAGCCGAAATCGCGGGTCTCGAAAAGCGGCGCAATTCCTTCAAGTCTCAACCCCAGGTTGCCGCTGCGCGGGCCCGTCTGGACGACGCCGAGGCCGGTCTGAAGCTGGCCAGGCAAAAGGCTTCCCAGACGGTGATTCGCACACCGGTGGCGGGCGTGGTCTATCAGTTAGCCGCGCGCCCGGGGTCGTTCATCGAAGCCGGCGGCCTCATCGCCAACGTGGGACGCATGGACCAGATCCGCGTGCGCCTGTACGTGGACGAGCCCGAGTTGGGCCGCGTGCATCAGGGCGACGCGGTTACGATTACGTGGGACGCGCTCCAGGGTAAGCAGTGGCAGGGCAAGGTGGATCGGATGCCCACGACCATTCAGCCCCTTGGGTCGCGGCAGGTAGGTGAGGTTCTCTGCGCCGTCGGCAACGCGGGCGGCGAACTCCCCGCAGGCGCCAACGTGAACGCCGAAATCCGCACCGCCTCCGCCGATAGCGTCACTGCCATCCCAAAGGAAACCATGCGCCGCGATGCCGCGGGAGACTTCGTCTTCGCCCTGGCCACAGACCACATCGAGCGGCGCAAAGTGCAGACCGGCGTATCGAGCGTGAGCTACGTACAGATCACGAGCGGCCTCAACCCCGGCGACGCCGTGGCGCAACCCGGAGAGACTCCGCTACAGCCCGGCATGCCTGTGACCCCGTCCGTGCGCTGAACAGTGGAGTAGGCCTCCTGGCCTGCCCTGTGTTGAAAGGCTTCGCTCTCGGGAGCGCGCTGGCCGGTAGGCCTACGCCACTCAAAGCCTGACGCGTTCATCCCCGCTGCTACACTGTCATAAGCAATGGGTGGTAACGCCGTCCGAACAGCGCTCGATCTGAACGGGCTCGCGGGGCAAGCGGGCGTGCGCGAATGCCTGCAATGGTTTACTCGCGAGAAGCGGTGGGTCAACGAAGCCCACGCAGAGCTATGCCGCATCCCCGCCCCCACCTTTCTCGAAGAGCAGCGCGGCGCCTGGATGCTGGAGCAGTTCCGCTCCGCCGGTTGGGAGACATCGCTCGACCGCGCCGGCAACGTAATCGCCGTGGAAGGCGAGCCGCCTTACGTCGCCCTCACCGCGCATCTCGATACCGTGCTGGCCCCGCGCCGCAAGGAGGACATTGCCATAGAAGCTGACGGAATGTTGTCCGGGCCGGGCGTGGCGGATAACGGCGCCGGGCTAGCGGCGCTCCTCGCGATCGCTCGTGCGTGGAAGACCTTTCGCGGCCGCCTGGAACTCGGAAGCGGACTGATTATAGCCGCCAACACGGCCGAGGAAGGCGAAGGCAATCTGGCGGGCATGCGCCGCCTGGCCGGGGAATCGCCCTATGCGCGCAAGATTCAGGCGTTTGTGGTGCTCGATGGCGCCAACGTCGATCACATCACCACCCGCGCCCTGGGCAGCCGCCGCTTTGAAATGACATTCACGGGGCCCGGCGGCCACAGCTGGAGCGATTACGGCGTGGCGAACCCGCTGCACGCCCTCTGCCGCGCGGTTACGCTTTTCTCGGACACCCCCATGGATAGCGGTCCGAAATCGGCCTTCAACGTCGGCCTCATCGAGGGCGGATCGAGCGTCAACGCCATCCCCCACGCAGCCCGCGCCAAGGTGGATATCCGCTCCGAAGACAACCGCCGCATCGACGAGTTGGTGAAAGCGCTCTCGGGCGCAGTGGATCGCGCACGCGAAATCGAAAACGAGCGAGCCGCTACAGGCCGGGTTGTGGCCAAGTTGAAGGAGATCGGCTCGCGTCCGGCCGCCGCGCTCCCCGAAGGCGCCGCAATCCTACAGTTCATCACCGCCGTGGACGCCCACCTCGGCATCCGCGCACGCCTCGATTGCTCCTCGACCGACGCCAACGTGCCGCTCGCCATGGGCATCCCCGCCATCGCTATCGGCGCCGGCGGTACTGGAGGCGGCGCGCACACCCCTCAGGAATGGTTCCGCCCCGACGGCCGCGATCTGGGCCTCAAGCGCATCTTTCTGCTCCTTCTCTTATTGCTGCGGGAAACCGCGCCGGGTGGGGCGGCGTGACGCTGGCCCGCAAGGCGGAAGCGGCCCTGGTTTGGAACACGCTCATCTGGGGATCGACATTCGTCGTGGTCAAGTCCGCGTTGGGCGATGTCAGTCCCCTGCTCTTTCTCGCACTCCGGTTCTCGCTCGCGGCCATCGTCTTGACTGTCATCCTCGGGCCCCGGCTCCGCGGCGCCTGGCACTGGCCCACGGCCGCCGCTGGGGCCTTCGCGGGTGTCTTTCTTTTTAGTGGATACCTGCTCCAGACCCTGGGCCTGCGACTGACTTCCGCGCCCAAATCCGCTTTTCTCACCGGACTATGCTCCGTGTTGGTACCTTTTCTCGCGGCGCTCGTCTATAGGAACAGACCTCGCCTCATCGAGGTTATTGGTTTGTTGGTGGCCACGGCGGGTATGGCGTTGATGACCATTCAGGGGGCCACGGGAGGGGTTAATCCCGGGGATATCCTCACGTTATTCTGCGCACTGGGTTTCGCCGCGCACATTGTCGTGCTGGGTCACTATTCCGAACGTATGAACTTCGAGTTGTTGGCACTGACACAAGTGGGCGTCGCGGCGGTGCTGCCGGCATCGCTGTTCTGGTGGGTCGAGACCCCGAAAATCCATTGGCGCCCCGAGTTGATCGGAGCGATACTCGTTACTGGTTTGCTGGCTACGGCGCTGGCTTTTACCATCCAGGCCTGGGCGCAGCGTTACGCCTCGGCTACGCGGACAGGGCTGATCTACACGCTGGAGCCGGTATTTGCGTGGGTCACTTCGTTTCTTTTGGCGGGTGAGGGTTTATCGGGGCGCGCCGCCGCGGGCGCGGTCCTCATCCTGAGCGGCGTCGCTATGGTCGAAATGAAACCATTCAGCGCGCGGAAACATCCATCGAACTAGAGGGTTCCGGGAAGCGGCTGAACGCATGTCCCGGAAGAGTTGAGGAGATTGTCAATCACATGAGTTTTGCTGAGAACTTTCGCAGCCGTAAGCTGCTGTCCTTTGCGCTGGTGGCTTTCACCCTATGCGTGGGAATCGTGATCGGGACGGTAATCACGGTCAATTGGGGAGTAAGAGCCGCGAAGGGTGACCAGACGGCGCCCGGAGCTACCCCGCTGACCATCCCCAGCCCCGTCGAATTGTCCACCGCCTTCTCCCAGATCGCGAAACAGGTTGAGCCATCTGTGGTGAATATATCCACCACGTATCTTCCGCAGGCCCCCGCCCGCAGCCGGAACCGGCAGCAGGCTGCCCCGGCCAACCCATTTGACGACGGCCAAGGCGATACCGGAAACGGATTTGAGGATTTCTTCCGCTTCTTTGGAAACCCCATGGGACCAGGCACCGGCGCAGCGCCTGACCGCAAGGCTGAGGCTCTTGGTTCGGGCGTGGTCATCGACCGTGCCGGCTACATCCTCACCAACAATCACGTAGTAGACAAAGCCGACCGGATTCAGGTTAAATTCGCCGACGATCCCATCGAATACGACGCCAAGGTGGTTGGCGTGGACGCCCAGACGGATTTGGCCGTGATTCGCGTGGAGGGCAAGAAGGATCTTGTGGCCGCGAAGATCGGCAATTCCGATGCCGTGCAGGTGGGTGATTGGGCAGTTGCGATCGGTTCTCCGTTCGGCTTCCAGGCGACTGTCACCGCCGGCATCATCAGCGCCAAAGAGCGCGATATCCCCGGCGGCGAGTCCAGCCAGTATCAGCATTTTCTCCAGACCGATGCCGCTATCAACCCGGGCAATAGCGGCGGGCCGCTGCTGAACGCGCGGGGCGAAGTGATCGGCATCAACACCGCCATTGCCTCGCGCACGGGCGGTTACCAGGGCATCGGTTTCGCCCTGCCGATTAACGCCGCAGCCGATATCTACAACCAGATCATCAAGAACGGCAAGGTCACCCGCGGCTCCATCGGCATCAAGTTCACGCCGTCCGATCAGGATCGCGCGCGCGCCAACCTTAAGGTTGCCGGCGTGCAGGAAGGCGTGTTCGTGGAGCAGGTGGCTCCCGGCGGTCCGGCGGATAAAGTTGGCGTCGAGGCCGGTGACGTAATCGTGTCACTCAACGGCAAGCCGGTCAAGACCGGTAACGACCTTGTCAACCCGGTCACGGCGACTCCCGTCGGAAACACGGTGGAAGTGGGCGTGGTCCACAACGGAAAATCGGAAACCAAGAAACTCGTAGTAGGCGACATCGCGCAGATTTGGGCCGAGGATTTCGGCGGCGCGACGGCGGCTCCGGGCGTTACCAGACCCCAGGGCACGTCGGCCCGCTTCGGTATCTCTATCCAGAACCTGAATGACCGCCGCCGTCAGGCGCTGGCCATGAAGGAACCGGGCGGCGTCGAAGTGGTCGCGGTGGAACCGGACTCCTTCGCCGACGATGTCGGCCTTCAGCAGGGCGACATCCTGCTCTCGATCAACCGCAAAGACGTAGCCTCGGTGGAGGACGTCACCGGACTGCAAGCCAACCTGAAAACGGGCGACGCGGTGCAGTTCCGCGTGCTCCGCAAGGGCGGCCGCAATGGCGAGTGGACCTCGCTGTTCGTCGCGGGCATGCTGCCGGCCAATCAGCAATAGCGTTTCTTTCTGTCGAATGCGGCCGGGGGGTATACCCCGGCCGTTTTTTTTCCGCCCTGCACTTCTGCTTCTGCCCGTTCCCTATAATCTATTGAGGGCCTTTCCGTTAGAGCATCATTGCCTAAGGACTACATGAACTATCGCAAACTCGGCAGGACGAACCTCCATATCGGCGAAATCGGTTTCGGGGCCTGGGGCATCGGCGGAATCCAGTGGCTCGGCGCGGAAGACCGCGACGCGCTCGCGGCGCTACGGCGCGCCATCGAACTCGGCGTGAACTTCATCGACACGGCCCTAGCCTATGGCGGCGGGCACAGCGAACGGCTCGTGGGACAGGTGGTCCGGGACGCCGGAACGCCAGTGTGGGTGGCCACTAAGGTCCCGCCCAAGGACCACGTTTGGCCCGCGCGGCCAGGCGTCGGCATCGACCACGTCTTCCCCTACGAGTACATCGTGCAATCCGCGGAAGAGAGCCTGCGCAACCTGAAACTCGATGCCATTGATCTGCTCCAACTTCACGTCTGGAATGCGGAGTGGACGGAACGCGACGAGTGGCGGCGGGCCTTCGAGGACCTGAAGAAAGCCGGGAAGGTGCGGTTCGTGGGCGTGTCGCTGACGGACCACGATCCGGATTCGGGCCTCGGCATTGTCGGCACGGGCCTGATTGACGCCGTGCAGGTGATCTACAACGTCTACGATCAATCGCCGGAGGCGAATCTGTTCCCTGCAACGCTCAACCAGGACGTGGGCGTGCTGGCGCGCGTGCCACTCGATGAAGGCGGGTTGACGGGGAATATTGACGAAAACACGAAGTTCCCGCCGGGCGATTTCCGCGAGTCCTATTTCCGCGGCAACCGCAAGAAGCTGGTGAAGGAGCACACGGACGCGCTACGGAAGGACCTTGGCGACGGCGCCGAACTGCCCGAAACCGCGCTTCGCTTCTGCCTGTCGCACCCGGCGGTGACCACGGTGATTCCAGGCATGCGGAGCGCTCGCCACGTGGAAGCGAACGCGGCGCTTTCGGCATTGGGCGCGCTTTCGCCGGAGACGATGGCGATTCTTAAGCGCCACGCCTGGCGCAGGAACTTCTACCAGTAGAGACAGGGCGCGCGAATCCGGGTTTGCGGGCTTGGTAAACTGTACAGAGCGGATGCAAAAGTACTTTGGCGTGGCATGTTTCGCGGCGTGGGTGGCCATAGCGGCAGCCGCGGGAGCCGTTGCCCAGACTAGCAAGACCCCGGCGAAGCAACCTGCCCCCGAGGCGCCAACCGCGGCCAAGAAACCCTCTTCCGCTTCGTCAGCGAAGAAGCCCGCGGCCACAGCGGCCAAGAAGGCTGCCGCTCCGGCAACTGCCGCGAAGAAGACTACATCTAGCGCGACCGCCGCCAAGAAAACCACCGCAACGGCGTCAACGGCGAAGAAGACCGCAGCAGCCAAGAAGACCACCGCCGCCAAGAAGACCGCCACGGCGAAGAAGGCAGCGCCAAAGACAACTTGGCGTACCCGGCAGGCGGCGCCAACGATGGACCGCTACCGGGAAATCCAAAGCGCGTTGGCGTCCCGTGGTTTTCTAGCCCCCGAAGACGTCAACGGACAGTGGGGGCAGAGTTCGGTAGCCGCGCTGAAGGCATTTCAGCACAAGCAAAACCTGGACTCGACAGGAAAGATTAACGCCCTCTCCCTGATCGCGCTTGGCTTAGGCCCTTTTCGCGGAGCGCCGGTGCAGACTCTGCCGCACCCCCCGGCCGCTGAACCAGACGCCGTCCCGCCGCCCGAGCCGGACGTCGTTCCGCCTCCAGAACCCGAAGTGCTCCCGGCCCCCGTCAATTGAGCTAGTAGGACAGCCCTCCGGGCCTGTCCAGGCGAGCGCAGCTCGCCAGTGGAGGCTTCCCTCCCCGCTCCAGCCCGTCGCTCCGACTGGTTCCGCCACAGGCAATCTGCGCCGCGGGCTTGCTGCTTGCCGCCGCTGCTCGTAGAATCGTACTGAAAGGCGCGCAATGCGACGGCTGGCGTTGTTTCTGCTGCTGTTCCCCGCCCTCATCCCGGCGGCTCCCTCCCTAGAGATCGTGAAGCCCTCGGTGAGCCAAGTCGAAGGGGGCCCGCCCGATTCCGAGGCGTTCGAATATACGGCCGGCGAAACGCTCTTTCTGAGCTGCCGCGTATCCGGCTTCGCCAAGAACGCGGACCAGGGACTCCAACTGACCTACTCGATACAGGCATTCGATCCTAAGGGGAAGCCGCTCGACCAGGACTTTCAGGCGCAAATCTCCGAGCAAGTGCTTCCGCAGGATAAGGACTGGCTGCCGAAGATCGCTAGCTCAGTGGCGGTGCCGCCCCTGGCAATCCCGGGCCAGTATTCGATCAAAGTCAAGGTGGACGATATGATCGCCAAAACCTCCGCCGAGGTTTCGATTCCCTTCCACGTCAGGGCCCGCACGGTGGAACCAAGCGATTCCTTGATCATCCGCAACCTGGGGTTCTACCATTCGGAAACCGATGCTGCTGCAATGAACCCGCCCGCATACAAGGCCAGCGGGGAAATGTGGGTGCGCTTCGATATCATCGGCTTCCGCTACGGCCCAGGTAATGCGCTGCGTGTCACTTACCAGGCCTCCATCCTTGGCGCGCAGGGCGCGCTGCTGTGGAAGCAGCCCGAACCGGCTCTCGACGACACGCAATCGTTCTATCCCAAGCCCTACGTCCCCGGCTCCATGGGACTCGGGCTGGAAAAAGTAAAACCGGGAACCTACACGATACTGGTGGAGGCCTCGGATGGCGTCGGCCATCAGACCTGCGAAGCCAGAGCGACGTTCACGGTTCAGTAGTCCGAAGGATGAATCCGCAAACTTCGCGTACGTCGCGCACTTAGCCCTCTCAGGGCCGCATGCGTTCCAGCTTGCGGTACAGCGTCTTCCGCTCGATGCCCAGCAACTGCGCGGCTTTGCTTTTGTTGCCGCCGGTAGCGGCCAGCACGCGGCGAATCTGGTCTTCTTCCGCATCCGCGAGCGTGTCCACCGTCTTCTCGCGCGATTCCATCGCCGTGAGGGCATCGTCCACGGTGTCGGCGTCGATCTTGTCGGCCAGCACCGTCAGGCGTTCCATCAGGTGCTGCAATTGGCGCACATTCCCCGGCCACGTGTACTCTTGCAGGGCCTTGACGCCCGAATCGGTCAGCCTCACGGTGCGCCCGTAGCGCTGGTTGTAACGGTTGGTGAAGAACTGGGCGAGATGCGGGATATCGGAACGCCGGTCCCGCAGAGGCGGAACGATGATGCGCACGGTGTTCAACCTGTACCAGAGATCGGCGCGGAACTTGTTCTCGTCCACCATGCGCTGCAGATCGCGGTTGGTCGCCACCACCACGCGCACATCCACTTCCTTCGACCGCGCCGCGCCCACGGGCCGGATCTCACGGCTCTCCAGGAAACGTAGCAGCGCCAACTGAAAACTCTGGTCGATGTCGCCGATTTCGTCCAGGAACACCGTGCCGCGGTTGGCCGATTCGAACACGCCGATGCGGTCGCGGTCGGCGCCCGTATACGCCCCGCGCATCGCGCCGAACAATTCGCTTTCGAGCAGAGAGGGGGCGATAGACCCGCAATCCACCGGGACGAACGGCTGCGATGCCCGCAGGCTGAAGCGGTGCACCATCCGCGCCACCAGTTCCTTGCCCGAGCCGGTCTCGCCTTGGATGATTACCGTAGCATCAGTGGGCGCGGCGCGCGCCACGGTCTTGTATATATCCACCATCGGCGCGGAGTTGCCGATTAGTTCCGTATCCGGGAAGTCTTCTTCCTCGGCCTGCGCCTCGCCTTCCTCGCGCGCGGCTTCGGCACGCTCCACGGCGTCGATCATTACGTCCAGGTCAAAGGGCTTGGCGATGTAGTCGAAGGCCCCGCCGCGCGTCGCCGCCACCGTAGTTTCGATGGTGCCGCGTCCGGTCATCAGGATCACCGCGCACTTCGCATCGTGCCGCTTGGCCGCATCCAGGATATCGAGGCCGGTGCGCTCGTCGATATAGATATCCGAGATGACGATAGGGTACTGCCCCGCGCTCAGCCGCTCGATCGCCTCGCCGGTGGTCGAAACGGCATCCACTTCGTAGCCGTTCTCTTCCAGCGCCGTTTGCAGCGTGAACTGCAGCGCCGCGTCATCTTCGACTAACAGTAGTCTGAGCATCAGCCTTGTTCCGCCCCGGCGCGCTCCGCCGGTTGCGCCATCGGAAGCGCCAGCGTGAAGCACGATCCCTCGCCCGGCGCGCTCGTTACTTCGATCCTGCCATTATGCTGCTCCACGATTTGCTGCACAATCGAAAGTCCGATCCCGGTGCCCGCCTCTCCGGATTCCTCCGCCTTCTTGGTGCGGTAGAACTTCCGGAAAATCTGCTTGAGTTCCTTCTGGTCCATGCCGATGCCCTGGTCCTGGACGGCGATCCGCGCCTCCTCGCCCTTCCACCTGGCGGAAATCGTGACCTCCGTCTGCTGGGGCGAGTATTTGATCGCGTTCGTAAGCAGATTGTAGCAAGCGTATTCCAACAGTTCCCGGTCGCCGGTGACCCACAATTCCCGGAACGGCCGCAGGGTGACCGTGATGCGCTTGCGTTCGGCAAGCGGCTGCGCGCGCTCCACGCACAGAGCCAGCAGTTCGCCCACCGCGATGCTTTCGTGCTTCAACTCCATCTGTCCGGCCGAGAGGCGTTCCACGTTCAGAAAGATCTCCACCATGCGGGCCAGGCGCTTGGATTCGGAGTTGATCAGCGTCGCGATCTGCTTGAGCTTTTCTTCGTTCAGCGCGTATTTCGAAATGAGCTCGCTCGACCCCTGAATCGCCGAAAGCGGCGTGCGCATTTCGTGCGTCACAAAGTGCATGGCCTGCTGGTACCGCGCACGCGCCGCCTGTTCCTTCTGCCAGTCCTTCCGCACTACCAGGTGATAGAACGCCGCCGCGCTCACAAAACTCAGCCACGCCGCCGAAAACGGCGTCACGAACGGAAATATCCGGTGGTGAACGAAGAAATAGGAGGTGGCCAGGCTGGAGAGCGCCAGCGCCGCGCCGCCCGCCGCGTAGGCTTGCCAGCCCGGCAGGTAGCGGAATGCGAGCCCGATGGCCGCGGCCAGCCCCAGACTGAACAGTACGCCCCAGATGGGCCCCACATCGGTGAGGAATAGACCCTGCGACAGCGTTTCGAAAGCGTTGGCGTTGATTTCGATTCCCGTGGTCTGCCGACCCATGGAGTAAGGCGTCAGCAGCCGGTCGGAAACCTCGGTCACGGCGGTAACGCCCACGAACACCACTTTCCCCGTAAACTGCGCGGCCAGCGCGGGGTTCCGCAGCAGCCCCTCAAGAGAGACCTGGGGAATCTCCGTTCCCGGCGGGGTGAACCGCACGCGCATGTACCGGCCGTCGGGGCCGGCGGCGATAGGTATCGCGCGGCCACCCACTTCCAGGCCTCCGCCCGAGGTCTCAACCGCCTGCGCGCGCCGGCTCAAACGGTACGCTTCGAAGGAGAGCGCCCAATAGCGATCGCGCCCGAGACGCTTTTCGAGAGGAATGCCGCGCGTTACGCCGTCCGCGTCCGGTTGCGCGTGGACGTGGCCCAGGGCTGCGGCGTATTGCCGGAACTCCGCGCGCGGCAAATCCCACCCGCTGCTGGTCAGGTCGGTCGCCAGTACGAGGTTGGGGGTGATGCGGAAAGCCTCCGCGAGCGCCGCATCCACCGCCGGGTCTGCCCCTCGATCCGCCAGGATCAGGTCAATGGCCACTACGCTCGGCCGCGCCGCCGCAATCAGCGGCAACGCTTGAGCCAAAGAGCCCCGGATGCCGCGAATCCCGCCCGGAGCCGCGCGGAGGGTCGGCTCGTCAATGGCCAGCACCACCGCTTGCGTCTGCCACGGCGCCGGCTGGTGCAGCCGGAACAGGAAATCGTAAGCCCATTGGTCGATCTCCGCGCCGAAGAACCAACTGCCCGCCACCGCGGCAACGAAGGCCGCGCCCAGCAAGGCTACGTACTGCACCGTGCTCTTCGAGCTAACAGCCATAGATCTTTCCGGCCGCCGCCCGCAAGTCGTCGGTTACCAGCGGCATGGTGACGTTGCGAATCGGCATCGACTGCATGATAATCGGGCTCCACTCCAGTATAGTGGTGGTGAGCCGAATTGACCGGAGTGGCCCAACCCCCTCGTGATAATATGGGCCGAAGTTGTAATCGCTCAAGGGTGCCTCAAATGTCTCTTAACCGAATCGCCCGCATTGCCGCGCTGCTGGTGTGCGCTGGCGCCATACTCCATGCGCAGACCGCCGGTATCTCAAGCGTAGTGAACGCTGCTTCCCAAAGCGCAGCGCTTGCGCCCGGAACCCTGGCCGACGTAAGCGGCGCGGGGCTGGGGACTACCGGCACCGTCACCGCCGACGTAGGCGGCATCAGAACAACCGTCATTTCCTCCAGCGATACGAAGTGGCGCATCCTCATCCCCTTCTCCGCACCGGTGGGGAGCACCACGGTAAACATCGGCCCCTGGTCCTCTCCCATCACCTTGGCACGCTATGCCCCCGCGCTCTTTAGCGCCGACCAGACGGGCAGCGGCATCGTGGCCGCCCAGGGTTACCGCCCCACAACTAGCGACAAGACGGGTTACGTACTCGGCACGGCAAATCCCGCCAAGCTGGGCGACGTGCTCTATCTGAACGCCACCGGCCTTGGGCCCTACGATCCCGATAACGAGAACGTCACCGTAGATCCGAACGGAAACCTCAATACGGCCACCGTAACCATTGACGGCCGCACGTTTCCGGCCAATGCCAGTTACATCGCCACTACGGCATCGGGTTGCAGGGGTTCGTTCTGCAAACAGTGGATGTACCAGATTGTAATCGGCCTGCCCTCGGGTATGCTCGTCGGCAATCAGCCCGTCTCAATCAAGATCGGCGGTCTTTCGAGCCAAACGCTCACCGTGCCCATCAATAGCACGCCGCTTGTCAACGCGGTGGTCAACGCCGCCAGCAATAGCCTCACTGCGCCTATCGCCCCCGGTTCGTTAGTGACCGTTTATGGCACCACCTTCGGTGTCGCGAACCAGGCAACAGGATTCCCCGCTACCGATTTCAAGGGCGTTTCGGTCAGCTTCAACGGCGTCAAGGCGCCCCTGCTATACCTTGGCACCGCGGAGCAGAACGAACTCTTCGCGCAGATCAACCTTCAGGCGCCGGTCGAACTGCCGGAAGCCGGCCCCGCCACGGTCAAAGTGACCACGCCCGATGGCGTGAGCGCGGATTTCACCATCCAGACGGCTGCCGCCGCACCCGGCGTCTTCGTGATCCCGTCATTCCAGAACCCCACCCTGCGCTCTGCCGCCACGGTGGTAGCCAACACGAATTGGCTGGTGATTCCCGGCGCGCTCGCGACGGAGTACGGCATACCGGGCGGCTGCCGCGCCGGCCTGAAGGCCACCGATTTCTGCGGCGAGCCGGCCAAACCCGGCGATGCCGTGCGCATCTACGTCACCGGCCTCGGAAAGGCCGCCGCCAACGGCGAGCCCTCGCAGGGAATCCTCGGCACCGGCCAGTTTGCCCCGGCTAGTGGGAGCCCCCTCTACAAGGCCCTGCAACAGCCCACGGTGACCGTAGGCGGCGTTCCCGCCGTGGTCTCTTTCGCGGGTGTGGACCCAGGCTGGTACGAGGGCTTCTACCGCATCGATATCACCATCCCGGCGACAGCGCCGACGGGCGATTATCTGCCCCTGGTGGTCACCACGCCAAACGGCCAGAAAGACGATAAGGCCACCATCGCAGTGCGACCGTAAGAGCATCCGTGGCGCTGCCCCGGATCTTAGTCAGTGACGGCTGCTGGCGTGGAACTCAGCAAAAGAAGGCCGCCGGATTCCGAGCCCATCGCTATCGCACTTGTCTGTAGAGCTTCCACCACTGTGACTCGGCGGCCAGGCGGAATCGCCCGTAGAAGAACTCCCCATAATTCCGCAGAAACGGTTCAAGCGATAATACGCCCTTCCTGGGAACCATGACTATGTCAGCCCCGCCTAAAAGCCATTCAGGGGTCGGCTTGTGCCGATCACTATAGGTAAACGAGTATTGCATCGCCGTGCTGCCTCCCCTGTACGGCGGCCGCTCAAAGGCGAAATTGAACGGGTTGGCGAAATCCAGGTTGGCAACCGTTTCCCCGGGGAGCGAAGCCCTACGGATCAACTCAATGCCGTCATTCAATGCAGCGACGCGCCCCGAGTCCTCCACGATAAGGTCCCGAAGCGGCCATGCGGCAAAACGGGGCACGCCGGCGCTGCGTAGGGCACGCGAACTGCGGAGAGCGCTGCCAAGCCCCGCAAGATCGCCGAGCATTGGCGGAAGAGCCACGATCATCGCTAGCCGCCATTTCTCACCAATTTATGGCAAAAGGCCGTCTTTCATGGCATAACTGAGTTTCCACACAGCAGTTAACGCCAAAGAGAGAACGGCCTTTGCTATGACAGAGTGTAGCCAATCCGAGTTTGAATTCAAAGG
>CAIYHG010000002.1 GCA_903925975.1 uncultured Acidobacteriia bacterium
CGCACGCGCCCACTGCTTCAACTGGTGGATCTGTTCGGAATTAAGAACGACCGGCCGCGCAACGCGCATCGGAGCACCTCTAATTGTATAGACGCGCCACGTTACACTATCGCTACTATTTATGAAGCACTACACTAGCGCTGAAGCCCACTTAAGTACTACTAGACCAGTACTAATCGGCTAGAATTTGGAACCTAGCCGCCCGGTACTACACTCGTTCCGCATTAAAAATTCGTTACCAAGATCACGTTGGTGACGCCAATTATCTAATCGCTTGCCGTTGGCTACGCCAGGAGCAACGGTTTTCCCCCAGTGTTATCCTGAAAGTATCCTCCTCATCTGGACGCGCTTGTGAAGATTGGTTTTATCAGCCTGGGGTGCCCCAAGAATCTCGTAGACAGCGAAATCATGATGGGCCAACTTGTGGCCCGTGGGCATGAATTGACGGCACACCCCGACCAGGCGGACGTGCTGGTGGTCAATACGTGCAGTTTCATCGACCCGGCCAAGAAGGAATCCGTAGACACGATTCTGGAAATGGCTGAATACAAGCGGGTTGGGCGCGCGAAGAGGCTGATTGTAGCGGGCTGTCTGGTGGAGCGATACCACGGCGACATCCGCAAGGAGATGCCAGAGGTCGATGCGATCATCGGGACCAACGACCTCGAACGCATCGTGGCCGTTTGCGAGGGGCTCGAAAACGAAGCCAATCCCGCCGAGCCGTATCTCTACCATGACTTGACCCCGCGCGTGCTGGCCACGCCGCGCCACTTTGCCTATGTGAAGATCGCGGAGGGTTGCGATCACCCTTGTACTTTCTGCGTGATTCCGCAGTACCGGGGCGCGTTCCGCAGCCGCCGCTTCGAATCGGTGATCTCCGAGGCGACCCGGCTCTTCAGCCAGGGGGTTCGCGAGATCAACCTGATCGGGCAGGACACGACGTGCTATGGCGAGGATTTGGGCCTGCGCGACGGACTGGCGGCGTTGCTCGACAGGCTGGCGCAAATCGAGACCGAACGCGAAAAGTGGATCCGCTTCCTGTACGCCTACCCGAACCGCGTGACGCAGCGGCTGCTGGGCGTGATTGCAGACCGGCCGGCGCTGGTGAAGTACCTGGATATTCCCCTGCAGCACGCCAGCGCCCGGGTACTGCGGCGCATGAAACGCGGCGCGTCGGGCGACATCTTCCTGAAGTTGATCGAGCGTATCCGCAGGACGATCCCCGGAGTGGCCATCAGGACCAGCTTCATCGTGGGGTTTCCGGGCGAGACCGAAGATGATTTCACGGAACTCTGCCAGTTCGTGGAAGCCGCCCGGTTCGACAATATGGGCGTATTCGCGTACTCGGACGAGGACACGAGCGCCAGTTACGCACTGGACGGGAAGGTGGGCGGCCGCGTAATTCAGAATCGAAAGCGGAAGCTCATGGCCATCCAGCGCAAGATTTCGCGAGCCCGCAACCGCGCGCTGAGAGGGACCGAGGCGGCAGTGCTGGTGGAAGGGCGTTCGGAGGAGACGGACCTGCTGTGGCAGGCGCGCTTAACGACGCAGGCCCCGGAGATCGATGGGCTGGCTCTCATCAACGACTTCGAAGGCGACGAGCCGCGGGCGGGCGAGATCCGGCGCTTGCGCATCACCGAATCGCACGATTACGATGTGGTGGGTACGCTTCTGCCGGCCACAGAACAGGCGCCGAAGCTGGCCGGGCCGGCGCTGATCAATATTGGGTAGACGGAAAGACAGCCCCCGGCTTCCCGATAGCTCGGCGGCGGCTTGCGGCTCTTGGAAATAGGGCGGGCCAGGAGGCCTGCCCCACTTGACGATGAATTGTCCTATCTGTAAGAAGCCGGTGGAACTCACGGACGCCGAGTTCCCGTTTTGCAGCGAACGGTGCAGGCTGATCGACTTGGGCAACTGGGCCTTGGAGCGGTACGTGATTTCAGAGCCGGTTGAGCCCGAACCCTCCGATGAAAAAGAAGACTAGTGACGGCGGCGGCCGGGCCGCGGTATGGATCGCCACATGGTTCGGCTGCGGCTACTGGCCCGCCGGCCCGGGCACGGCCGGTTCGCTGGCGGCGCTGGCTATCGCCATAGCGCTGCACCGGTACGCGGGTTTCGGGCAGTGGGGATTCGCCTTGCTCGCCTTCGGCGCGGCGATTCCGGCGGCGTGGGCAGCCGACGTTACGGCGAAGCGCCTGAAGATCAAAGACCCCGGATGCGTTGTAGTAGATGAAGTGGTGGGGCAGTGGCTCGCGCTGGCCGGCGCCGCCGCCTACAACTGGAAAAGTTACCTGGGGGCGTTTCTACTGTTTCGTGCGTTCGACATCTGGAAACCACCGCCCGTGCGGCAACTGGAACACTTGCGCGGAGGAATCGGCATTACGGCGGACGACCTGATGGCGGGCGTCTATGCAGCGCTTGTGTTATTTCTGGCGGGATGGTTCAATCTCTATTAGCGTATGCCTCTTCGGAAATCCTCGGATTCCCGGCCTTCCATTTCCCAAGTCACGCCCCCGGCGGCAATTGCGGGCGGTGAGCTGCAGATTCGAGGCCAAGGCTTCGCAAGAGCCGAACGCCCACGGGTGCTGATAGGGGACGTGGGAGCCCAGGTCATCATCGGCTCGGATTCGTATGTGATTGCGCGCGTGCCGGAAGGCGCCAGCGCGGGCGAACTGGTGGTTTCTAGCGGAGCGGAATCGAGCGAGCGCTGGGCCTGCGATATCGGCGTGCAGGTGGCGGACAATCTGCACCCGGTAGCCAATCCGGCCATGGATTCGGCTGGGAACGTATTCACCACCTTCAGCGGGTCGCGCGGGCAGCAGACGCCCGTGTCGGTCTTCAAGATCGATGCCAATTTCGGAATGAAGCCATTCATCAGCGACCTGATGAACGCCACAGGCCTGGCATTCGACCGCGAGGGAATGCTCTACATATCCAGCCGGCACGACGGCGTGGTCTATAAGGCGACGCCCAGCGGAAGCATGTCGGTATTCGTCGAAGGCATGGGCGTGGCGACGGGCATCGCGTTCGACGGCGATCAGAATTTGTACGTGGGGGACCGGAGCGGAACGATCTTCAAGATCAGCCCCGACCGCCAGATCTTCGTCTTCGCGACGCTGGAGCCTTCAATCGCCGCATACCACCTGACGTTCGGTCCCGAAGGCTACCTTTACGTTACCGGGCCAACCACCTCCAGCTTCGATTCGGTGTACCGCATTTCGCACGAGGGCGAGGTGGAAACCTTCTACCGCGGCCTTGGCCGCCCGCAGGGCATGGCTTTCGACGACGAGGGCCGGCTCTACGTGGCCGCTTCCATGTCGGGCCGCAAGGGCGTGGTGCGGATCGGCCCGGATCGCCGTGCGGATTTATTTCTCTCGGGACCGGGGATCGTGGGACTGGCGTTTACGCTTTCGCGCGCGTTGATGGTGGCGACTACGAACGCCCTGTTCCGCGTGGACGTGGGGCTGCGGGGCCGGCCGCTGCTCTGATGGAAGCCGAGATCATCGCCGTCGGTTCGGAGATGCTGGCGTCCGACCGCCTGGACACCAATTCGCTCTATCTCACCGGCGAACTCAACAACCTGGGCATAGAGGTGGTGCGTAAGAGCGTGATCGGCGACGACCGCGACCGGCTGGCCGGCGCCGTACGGGATGCGCTATCCCGGTCGCAAATTCTGATCGTCTCCGGGGGCCTCGGGCCTACCGAAGACGACGTGACGCGCGAGGCCGTGGCGCAAGCCCTGCAGCGGAAACTGATTTACTCCGAGGAAATTGCGGAAGCGCTGGAGAAGCGCTTCGCCCAAGCCCGGCGCAAGATGGCTGAAGTCAACCGCCGGCAGGCGTTTGTGATCGAGGGCGCGGAGGTGCTGCCGAACGACCGGGGCACGGCGCCGGGACTTTGGCTGGAGGAACCCGGCGCCGTAGCGATGCTGCTGCCGGGGCCGCCTCACGAAATCAAAGCCATGTTCGAACGCCAGTGCCTGCCGCGCCTGGCGCGCATCGCGCCGCGCTTCGCGATTCGGACTCTTTCGCTGCGCGTGGCAGGCATGGGCGAATCCGATCTGGATGAACTCATCGCGCCGGTTTACAAGAAGTACACGAACCCCGTGACGACGATTCTGGCCGGGAACGGCGAGATCCAGGTGCACTTCCGGGCGCGATGCGCCACGCCGGAAGAGGCCGAAGCGCTGCTCGCGGAGGTGGCCGCTCCGGTGGAGTTGCTGCTGGGCGACCGCGTCTTCTCAAGGAACGGCGACTCGGTCGAGGCCGTAGTGGGCGGCCTGCTCCGCAAAGCAAACGCGACGCTGGCCGTGGCGGAAAGCTGCACGGGCGGCATGCTGGGTGAGCGGGTGACTTCGGTACCGGGCAGTTCGGCGTACTTCAAGGGCGGGTTCATCACCTACACCGAGGCGATGAAGATCGAGATGCTGGGAGTGAGCCCGGAGACAATCGAACGTTTCGGGGCCGTGAGCCGCGAGACGGCCGAGGCCATGGCGGCGGGCGCGCGCCGGCGAACGGACGCCACTTACGGCATCGCGATCACGGGCGTGGCGGGGCCTGACGCCGCCGCGGGCCCGAACGGCGCGGTTGTGGCTCCGGGAACGGTTTATATCGCCGTGGCGGACGCATCCGGAACGCATATCTCTCATCGCCAGTTTCTGGGCGAGCGCCAGCGCGTTCGCATCTTCAGCTCCGCGCTGGCGCTCGACGCGTTGCGCAAGCGCATCCTCGGCCGCGAATAGGCGGAGCTCGCCGCAACAGCTTGCGGAAGAACTCTGGAGACGTTTTGCCTCCCGGCTCCGCCGAGGAGGCAAGCACGGGCAAGCTTTAGCTTGCCCGCCGGAGCCTTTACGGCGCGGCCGATCGTCCGACGCAGCGACGCGTGCACCCCTTCTTTTTCCGCAGCCTGTGCATGCGCAACCCCAGCTTCTGTATACTGCGACAGAGGCCTGTCTTGGAGAACGCTCAGCCCGACAAGAAACGCTCACCCGGCTCCCGATGGCTCTATTGGGCGGCTTCCCTTGCGCTTGCCGCGGCGTTGCTCTACTACTCCTTCCGGGGAATTGAGTGGGCCCGGCTGTGGACGATCCTGCGCAGCGCCCGCGCGGACAAGGTGAGCATCGCGCTGTGCACGGTATTCTCGGCGCTGTTTCTGCGCTCCTTCCGCTGGCGGGTACTGCTTTCGGCCGAGGGGAAGGTGCCGGTGTCGCTGGCTTTCTGGGCGACTTCGGCCGGGTACCTGGGGAATAACGTTCTGCCGGCGCGCGCGGGCGAAGTGATCCGTTCGTTGATGATCAGCAGGAAATCCAAACTCAGCAAGACATTCGTGCTGACCACGGCGCTTTCGGAAAGAGTGGCGGACGCCATCGCGCTGATTACGATCAGTGCGGCGGTGCTGCTTACGCTGCGGGAACCGCCGGGATGGCTGGCGTCCGCGGCAAGGCCATTCGCCATACTGGGATTGTGCGGCGCGGCCGCAATTGCGCTCTTTCCCATCTTCGAGGCGCGGTATTACCGGATACTGGCCCGCGTCCCCGTTCCCGAGCACCTCCGTGAGCGCATTCAGGAAATGCTTGGACAGGGGATTCTCGGCATTCGCAGTTTTCACAACCGGCGCCGGCTTTCGGTTTTTCTATCCCTGACGGCCGTGATCTGGTGCCTGGACGCCACGACAGCTGTGCTTTGCGCCCAAGCGCTCGGCATGGCACTGACGATCCCCGCCGGATTTCTGCTGGTTGCCGGCATCGGGCTTGGCAGCGCCTTGCCCTCTACGCCCGGATACGTGGGGATCTATCAGTTCGTGGCGGTGACTCTACTTGCGCCGTTCGGCTTCGGCAGGACCGACGCCATCGCATTCATTCTCTTGTTTCAAGCCTTGGCGTATATCATCGTGCTGATCTGCGGGCTGATTGGAATGGCAAAGCAGCGCGCTCCGGAGCAGGTTGCGGCAACGGCGGAACCGCGGCCGGCGATCACAAGCAAAGGATAGGCCCCCGGACGGAAGCCGGGATTTAGCCGGCTTCGGCAACGCGCCGTATGCGCGCGACTCCTTCGTCAAACACTTCGGGCTGCGTGAGCAGGCTTAGTACAAGGTAGGCCTCGCCCTCAAAATCGTAGAAGAACCCGGGCTGCACGAGAACGCCCTCTTCCCGCAACAGCTTCAGGACCCACTCCTCCTCGCTGCGAACCCGCGGAGGCTGCAGCGTGACATACCACCCGCCCTCAACCGCCAGAACGCCGATCGGAGCATCGGCCAATAGCTGCCGCGCGCGCGCCAGGTTCCGCGATACGCGCTCGCGGATGCCGCCCTGGACTTGCCCTCCGAGTTCGAGGAGCCGCGCCGCGGCCCACTGCACCGGAGCGCCGACGGAGAGATAAGTATCCGCCACGAGTTCCAGGCGTTCCATCGCGCGGCTTCTGAGCTCGTGGGGGCCGGCGGCAACGATCCACCCGAGCTTCATCTGCGGCAAGCCCGCAACCTTGGAAAGCCCGCTCATCGAAAACGTAAGGCATCCCTCCACTCCAACGGCCGTGCGCACACATTCCCGGCCGGCAGCCAACGCGTAGTCCGAGAATACTTCGTCGCAGAGGATGGCGATCTCGTGGCGGGCGCACATCTCCTCGATGGCGCGAAGTTCGCTCCGCTTTAAGTAGGAGCCGGTCGGATTATTGGGATTGACGATTACGATGGCCCGCGTGCGGGGCGAAATTGATTCGGCGAGGGCGTCCAGATCAATCGACCAGCCGCCCTCGTACCGGAGCGGATATTGACGGACCTCGACGGATTCCATGTTCGCCAGAAACTCGAACAGCGGGTAGGAGGGCCGGGGCGCGAGAATGTGGTCTCCCGGATCGGTCAGGAGTTGGAACAGGAACGAATACGCCTCGCTGGTGCTGGCCGTGAGCAGAACGCGATCGATGGAGACTTCGCAGCCGCGTTCCGAGTAGTAGCGTGCGACTGCCTCGCGCGCCTCGCGCAAACCGAAAGGTTGCGGATCGTAGGCGAGAACGCGCGGATCGTCAAGCGCTGTGGAAATATCCGGCGGATAAGCGATGCCGGCCCGGGTGGGATCGGAGAGCGTGAGATCAAGCACACGCGCGCCCGAGAGCCGGCATTGTTTGACGGCCTCGGCGATTGCATTGGGCTTAAAATCCCAGTGGAACCTTGCAGAGAACATTGAGTCTTCATTCTAGCGATGAAGAATAGAAAAATTGGGCTAGCGCGGCGTGACCCTCAGGGGCTAGCCCCGCTTGACACCGTCGATGCTATGAATTACAGATATAGGTGTCCGATTATCTTCTTTATAGAGGATTCGCAAGTTCAGACCTTGGAGGCCTCATGGCTACAATGACGGGCCAAACTGCGCTCTCGCTGGAAGTACAAAGCTTTGCTGACAAAACGATTGCCTCACACCAGGGCAAGCCGGGAGCATTGCTTGGGATTCTCGAGAGCATGCAGGAACGTAATCCACATAAATATCTTTCGACCGAAGTTCTGGAATACGTAGCTGACAAAACCGATCTGCCGCTGGCGCAAATCTACAGCGTCGTAACCTTTTACGCTCTCTTTAACCTTGAACCTCAGGGAGAGCACACCATTTCCATCTGTCGCGGCACGGCGTGTCACACGCGAGGATCGCGCAACCTTCTGCAACGGCTCCGTCTGGAGTTGGGGCTTCCCGACATGGGCGAGGAAGGGGCAGACAAGGTCTGCGTGACAACCCCCGACGGCAAATACTCACTCCGCACGGTGGCTTGCTTCGGACAGTGCGCGCTGGCGCCGGTCGTCGAAGTGGATCACGTGATCTACGGCCATATGAACGAACAGACGCTCAAGCGCGAATTGGAGCACTTGGGCCACGGAGGTAAACGGGCGTGATCCGGATTCAGGACTTCAGTACATTTAACGCGGTCCGCGAAGCCGGACTGGCGAAACTACTTCCCCCGAAGCCAAGAATCGGCGTCGGGATGGGAACCTGCGGCGCCGGCAACGGGGCCGAAGGGATTTACCACGCGTTCAACGAAATCATCACCAATCAGGGCCGCGACATGAAGCTTGCCTCGGTGGGATGCTTCGGATTCTGCGCCGAGGAACCCCTGGTGAACGTACGCATTCCGGGCAGGCCGCTGGTGATCTTGCGGCGCGTCCAAGTGGCCGACGTGCAGCGCATCATCGACGATGTCGCTCAGGGGCAACCCACGGAAGGCTTGGCGCTGTGCAAAGTGGAATCCTGGGACCACCTGACCGCCAGCGTGCAGTATGGCGAAGGCTTCCCCAACATTCCGAACTGGTTCGACGTACCGTTCTTCAAGCCCCAAAAAAAGATCGTCCTCCGCAACTGCGGATTGATCAGCCCGGACGACATCGAAGAGTACATCGCCATCGGCGGGTATTCGGCGCTATATAAAGTCCTGATCGATTCCAACCCTGAAGCCGTAATCGAACAGATCAAGGCCGCGAAACTGCGCGGGCGCGGCGGCGCGGGATTCCTCACGGGGCTGAAGTGGGAGTTTCTCCGCAAGGCCGTCAGCGATAAGAAGTACATCATCTGCAACGCTGACGAGGGCGACCCCGGCGCGTACATGAACCGCAACGAGATCGAAAGCGATCCGCACGCGCTGCTGGAAGGAATGATCATCGGCGGCTACGTAATGGGCGCTTCCGAGGGCATCATCTACGTCCGCGCCGAGTACCCGCTGGCTGTGCACCGTCTCACTCGCGCTATTGAACAGGCCCGGGAATCGGGACTGCTCGGCGACAATATTCTGGGACGCGGCTTCAATTTCAATATCCAGATGGTGGAAGGCGCGGGAGCGTTCGTCTGCGGCGAAGAAACCGCGTTGATCGCATCGCTCGAAGGGCAAGCGGGACGTCCGCGGCCCCGGCCTCCATTTCCGGCGGCCAAGGGTTTGTACCAGCATCCGACGAACATCAACAACGTCGAGACCTGGTACAACGTGGCGCCCATCGTCGCGAAGGGCCCGGCGTGGTTCACCGAAACGGGCAGCACGAAGAGCGCCGGCACCAAGGTGTTCTCGCTGGTCGGCAAAGTGACCAACACCGGACTGGTGGAAATGCCGCTGGGCACGCCGCTCAAGACGTTCATCTATGACGTCGGCGAGGGCGGCACGAACGGCAAGCACATCAAGTCCGTACAGACGGGCGGACCCTCCGGCGGCTGCATTCCGCAGGATATGTTCGACACCCCGGTGGATTACGAGACGCTGCAGCAGATCGGCTCCATCATGGGCTCCGGCGGCATGGTCGTGCTGGATGAAGACAACTGCATGGTCGATGTGGCCCGGTACTTCATCGAGTTCACGCATTCCGAATCCTGCGGCAAGTGCATCCCGTTCCGCGTGGGTCTGGATCAGTGCCTGCGCATCCTGAACGCGTTCACGCGCGGACGGGCCAAGGAATCCGACCTCGACAAACTGGACGAGATCGGCCGTATGATCCGCGAGACGTCGTTATGCGGTCTGGGGCAGAGCGCTCCCAATCCGCTATTAACGACGATGCGGCACTTCCGGCACGAGTTCGAAGATCACATCCGCGTGAATCGCTGCCGCGCCGGCGTTTGCGAAGAACTGGCGCTTTCTCCGTGCGAGAACAGTTGTCCGCTGCATATGAACATCCCGCGGTTCCTCGATTTGTATAAAGCGGGCCGCATGGATGACGCCTTCGAAGCAGTGATCATGGATAACCCGCTGCCGTCTTCGACGGGCCGCGTGTGCCAGCATCCCTGCGAAGACCGCTGCCGCCGCGCGATGATCGACGAACCGCTGAACATGCGAGAAGTCCACCGCGTAATCGCCGACGCAGTCTACAAGTCAGACCGTTTCGAGACGATGGTGGAGCGCATCAAGACGCACAAACTTCCGGCCACGGAACGCAAGGTTGCGGTGGTCGGCGCCGGCCCCACGGGGCTCACCGCCGCGTTCTACCTGGCGCTGCTGGGCCACGAAGTAACGGTGTTCGATTCCAACCCCGAACCGGGCGGAATGTTGCGCTACGCGCTGCCCGAATACCGGCTGCCGCGCGACGTCGTGCGGAAGGAAATCGAACTGATCCGGCGGATGGGCGTGGAGTTCGTGTGCAATACGGAGATCGGCTCCGAGACCACGCTGAACGATTTGGATGCCGCTTACAACGCGGTGTTCATGGCCATCGGCACGTGGAAGGAATCGTGGGTGTATTTGCCCGGCACGGAACTTTCGGGCGTATACCCCGCGCTGCTATTCCTCGAAGCGATCGCGAAGGACGAACCTGTCCGGCCCGGCAAGAAGGTGATCGTGATCGGGGGCGGCAACGCCGCTATCGATTCGGCGCGCACCTCGCTCCGAATGGGCGCGGACGTGACCGTGGTTTACCGGCGCGAACGCAAAGACATGCCCGCGATCAAGGAAGAAACCGACGCGGCCGAAGCCGAGGGCGCGAAGTTCCTGTTCCTCGCCACGCCGCACCGCATCGTGGGCGGCGAGGACGGCAAGGTCAAAGGCATCGAAGTGGTGAACACCCGCCTGGGCGAGTTCGACGCGTCCGGCAGACGGCGGCCCATTTCGACCGATGAAATTCGCCGGCTCGATTGCGATACCGTCATCCTGGCGGTGGGCGAGGCCGTGGATCTGGACTTCGTCCGCGCATCCGGATTCACCATCAAAGAGAACGGCACGCTGCAGGTGGACCGCTACACTCTCGAAACCAGCCGCAGCAAGTTCTACGCGGGCGGCGACCTGGTGACGGGCGCCTCCAACGTATCGAATGCGATGTTCTTTGGAAAGAGGGCGGCGCGCAGAATCGACGACCGCCTGATGGGGACCAACAACCGCCTCATCCGTCTCCTGCCCCAAGTGGAATACTCGCAGGAGGCGCCGGAGACGCCTACCGAATGCCACCGGCACTCGGTGGAGGAACTTCCGGCGCAGGAGCGGGTGGAAACGTTCGCGGAGTCGTTGATCGGCTTGACTCCCGAGCAAACGCTGGAAGAAGCTTGCCGTTGCCTCCGCTGCGACGTGAAGGAACACCACTAAGGAGAAATCGACTTGCCTGGACAAATATCAATTCGAATCGATGGCGAGTACGTCACCGCCCAAGTAGGCCAGACGATCCTCGAAGTGGCGCGCGCCAACGGGAAGTACATCCCTACTCTCTGCTGGCTGGAGAGCATTACGCCAGTCGGCGCCTGCCGGCTGTGCATCGTCGAGGTCTCCGGCGTTAACCGGCTGCTGCCGGCCTGCACCACTCCGGTGCAGGACGGAATGAGCGTTACGACTCAGTCGGAAAAGCTGCAAGCCTACCGCAAGATCGCGCTGGAACTGCTCTTCTCGGAGCGGAACCACATCTGCGCGGTCTGCGTATCCAACAACCACTGCGAACTGCAGGGGATGGCGCAGAAACTCGGGGTGAACAGCATACGCTACGCGTACTCTTTCCCCAAGCTGTCCGTGGACGTTTCGCACGAACGGTATGTCCTCGACCACAACCGCTGCATCCTGTGCACTCGCTGCGTCAGGGTGTGCGCGCAAGTGGAAGGCGCCCATGTGTGGGATGTCAGCTCTCGCGGAATCCACTCCCTGGTGGTCAGCGATATGGCCAAGCCGTGGGGCGAGGCCGTGAACTGCACCAACTGCGGAAAGTGCGTGAATTCGTGCCCAACGGGCGCACTCGCCGAAAAGGGATTCGCGGTGGAGGAAATGGTCAAGCGCGACGGTAAAGTGACGCGCCTGGCCGCAAGACGCGGAGGCCAGCAATGATCAAGAAAGTACGGCTCGCTACTGTGTGGTTCGACGGCTGCGCCGGCTGCCACATGTCGCTGGTCGATATCGATGAAGCCATCATCAGCGTGGCCGGACGAGTGGACGTGGTCTACGGGCCGCTGGTCGACGCCCAGGAGTTCCCCAAGGCCGTTGACGTCACGCTGATCGAAGGGGCAATCAGCTCGCAAGAGGATCTGGAAAAGGTGCAGGAAATCAGAAAGCGCACCAAGCTGATCGTCGCGCTGGGCGATTGCGCGGTGACGGGCAACGTGCCGTCGATGCGCAACCAGATCCAACCCCGCAAACTACTGGAGCGCATCTACATTGAGGGCGCTCAGACCAACAAAGGGATACCAACCGACGGCGTGCCGGCCCTGCTGCGGCAGGCTGTACCGGTGCATCAGGTCGTGAAAGTGGATCTTCACGTTCCGGGATGCCCGCCGGCGGCATCGGCCATTGCCTACGTTCTGGGCGAACTAGTGGAAGGCCGCATCCCCAACCTGACGGCGAAGGTGAAATTTGGCTAAGAAACGCAAGCAGGCTCGGACCGAAGCGGCGCTTCGCCCGGCCCCGGAAACGGCCGCGGCGGGCTCTGGAGGCGCAGTTCCTCCTCCCGCTCCCGTCCAAGGGGCACAGCCCGTTTCGCCCGAGCCGCCCGCGAAGGATAAGGCAACTCCTATGAAAAAGATCACCATCGATCACATAACTCGCATTGAGGGTCACGGTAAGATCGACATTTATCTCGACGACGCGGGTCAGGTTTCGGACACGCAATTCCACGTGACGCAGGTGCGCGGTTTCGAAAAATTCACCGAAGGCCGTCCATTCTACGAAATGCCGTCGATCACGGCCCGCATTTGCGGCATTTGCCCGATCAGCCATTTGCTGACCTCGGCGAAGGCTTGCGATGCCATCATGGCGGTAGCGCTGCCTGAAACCGCGGTCAAACTGCGGGAACTGGTCCACTGCGCGCAGTTCGTGCAGTCGCACGCTCTCAGCTTCTTCCACCTCTCCGCGCCGGACCTGCTGTTGGGGTTCGATTACGACCCGGCGCGCCGGAATATCTTCGGTTTGATCGAAGAGAATCCGGAGATGGCGAAGTCGGGCGTGCTGCTCCGCAAGTTCGGACAACAACTCATTGAAGGCCTGGCGAAGGAACGGATTCACCCTTCGTGGATCGTACCGGGCGGGGTGAACGCTCCGCTTTCCGCCGAGGTTCGGGAACGGACCTTGAAGGCGCTCCCGGGCGCCCGCGCCATTGCCGACAAGACGATCGCGTTCTACAAATCGGTCCTGGATAATTTCAAGGAAGAAGTAGGCGCGTTCGGCTCGATGCCGACGATGTACGCCGGCCTTGTTGACGAAAAGGGCGGCTTGCAGTGGTACGACGGCAAGATGCGATTCAAAGACGCGCAGGGCAAGACCGTCGCCGCCGTAGGCGCCCGCAATTACGCGGACGCAATCGGCGAAGCGTCGATGCGCGACTCCTACCTCAAAGCCCCGTATTACAAGCCCCTCGGCTTCCCGGGCGGTATCTACCGCGTTGGGCCGCTGGGACGCTTGAATGCGGCGGATCAGTGCGGCACTCCGGCGGCGGACCGCGAACTGGCCGAGTATCGCCAGCGCTGCGGCACGATCGTCGAGAGTTCGTTCCACTTCCATTACGCGCGGCTGATCGAACTGCTGCACGGCCTGGAAAAGATCGAAATGCTGCTTGCCGATCCATCCATTATGGGAACCCACGTGCGGGCCATCGCAGCGGTCAACGCCGAAGAAGGCGTCGGAATGATCGAAGCGCCGCGCGGCACGCTGATTCACCATTACAAAGTGGACGAGAAGGGGGCCATCCGCTGGGCCAACCTGATCGTCGCCACGGGCCACAACAACCTCGCCATGAATGCCAGCATCAAGCAGGTGGCGAAGCACTACGTAGACGGCGCCCACATGAAGGAAGGCATGCTGAACCGCGTGTCGGCCGTTGTCCGCTGCTACGACCCGTGCCTGAGTTGCTCTACGCACGCGGATGGAACGCTTCCTCTCGAAGTGACCCTCCGCGGGCCGGATGGCTCGGCTCTTCAGACGATTCGTTGAACCTGACGCGGCGGCCCCGGCTTCGGCCGGGGCC
>CAIYHG010000003.1 GCA_903925975.1 uncultured Acidobacteriia bacterium
CTACCGAACTCCAACGCGAAACGGGCGAATCGCTTCCCGGCTGTTCCGCCCAGTTTCTGACTGGCTTGACAGATGGCGACGCCCTCAATCTCTGGCGCGAATTCAAAGTCACCGGCTCCACCGAACAACTCCTGCCGTTGTTCCGTTCTTTCAACAACTACCCGTTGCTCATCCGCGCTTTGGCGGGAGAGGTGGCCGCCTTCCGTGGCGGGCCGGGCGATTTCGACAAATGGCGCGCGCAGAATCCCAAGTTCGATCCCACCCGGCTTCCGCTCAAGAACGCCAAGACGCACGTCCTCGAATACGCCCTCCGCGGCCTCAAAGACGAGCATCGCAAAGTCCTCCACACCCTCGCCGCCTTCCGCATGCCCGCCACGTGGGACACCCTGCGCGCGCTGCTGGTGGAACCGGAGCGCGGCCTTCAGGCCGCTTCAACGCCCGATGACAAGCGAACGGTGAAGCGGGCTGAAGCCCGCGCTCCAAAGCCCTGCGCCACCGACCAGGCTCTAGACCTTATCCTCACCGAACTCGAAGATCGCGGGCTGGTCGGCTGGGACAAGAAAGCCAACCGCTACCACCTTCACCGCATCGTTCGCGCCGTCGTGTGGCAGGCGCTCGATGGACAATCCCGTAAGGGCATCTACGGCAACCTCCACACCTACTTCGATGCCGTCCCCAGACCGCCTCGTGACATTTCAAAAATCGAAAGTCTCGAAGACCTCACTCCCGCCATTGAGCTTTACCAATCCCTCATCGGCCTTGAACGCTATCAGGATGCACATGTCATCTTCCGCAATCACCTGGAGGAGGCTATGCTCTATCGCCTTAGCGCCACCCGTCAGCGCGCTGAACTTTTGGAACGCCTTTTTCCCGATGGCATCGAGAACCTACCGCGCCTACAAAACGGCCGGGATCAAAGTCACACTCTCAACTCACTAGCTGAAGCATATCTATTTCGAGGCGATCCCGGCCGCGCCGCTCCTCTCTTGCGTCGTTCCGTCGAAATCGCCGAACGCATAAACGACGCCACGAATGAAGCTCTCGGAATGAACAACCTTTCCTACGTTCTCCGATTTTCTGGGGCTTTGCATGAGGCCAATTCCGCCAGCCAGCGAGCCATCCAATTGGCCCGGAAGCATCAGCATCACCATTCGGAAGCAATGGGAGAGCATTTGCGAGGACTTAATTTGGCTCTCTGTGGCGACTATGCCACATCGGAAATCGCCCTCAAACGTTCCTTGAAGATCTGGATCTACGGGAATAGTCAGCAAGGTGAAGGCCTTGTGAACACCTTCCTCGCCGAGCGCCTACTCTGGTTAGGCGATCCCAAACGAGCTCTTCCTCTCGCTCAACGCGCCTGGGAACTGGCGGGAGTTCAACGCTTCGAAGCCGACTTCATCCGCGCCGCGCGTCTTCATGGCACCGCCGCTCTTGGCCTGAACGACTTGGATACCGCCGCCGAACGCCTCCAGCACGCGCTCACCCGCGCCCGCGCGGTCAGTCGCGTCCAAGAAGAACTCCCCACCCTCACGGCTCTCGCCGAACTCCACCGGCGCAAAAACGAACCCGCCATCGCCCGCGAACTCCTCGACCAAGTTTGGGATGCCGCCGAACGCGGCCCCTATCCTCTCTTCCACGCCGACGCCCTGAACGTCCTCGCCCAAATCGAGCGCGACCAGGGCAACCGCGCCGCCGCGATCACCGCCGCCACGAAAGCTTACACGCTGGCCTGGTGCGACGGCATCTCCGCCGATGGCAAAGTCTGCTACGCCTATCACTACGGCCTCACCAACGCCCGCCAACATCTCCAGGAACTCGGCGCGCCCGAACCGCAACTCCCGCCCTTCGACGAATCGAAATTCCCGCCGCTGCCCAACGTGGAGTTGAATCCCAAAGACGACTTCTGGGTGGACCCGGCCAAACTCGATTTCCCGTAGCGGCACCTCGGCAGAGTGCCGCCATCTTCTGCGCTTCGCGTATCCCAGCCCGTCAGGGCGAAAGACCTTAGCCCAGCGTTTCAACGCTGGGTTTCGGCGGGCCAAGCTTGGAATAAGTCCCGGCAGGGACGAAAGAAGGCACATTATCTCCCCGGTTATTTCGCCCCTCCGGGGCTTAGAGGGGTTCGCTCGCGCGTGTCCGTCGAGCCAGCGCCGCCGACACGCGCCCAGGGGGCTTTTGTCACGAAATCCTGAGCCTTACTGCATGGTTACGGCTAAGCGGCACCATTTCAGGGGTCGATGAGTTCGACGAAGACACTCTGGCCGGGACCCACTGCCACGCGAATCTCGTCGGCCCGCGGGTAAGTGCGGTTCGAGCGCCATTCGCGGGCCGAAGCATAGGGGATTCTTGGATGGATCAAAACCCGGGCGATGGCGCCCGGATCGACGACGGCCGGCTGGTCGCGATGTTTGCCCACGCCGGCGTTGTTGACGAGTTCGATCGCCCAGCCGGTGGGCGTGCGGTTGACCTGGTACTGGATGGGAGCTCCCAAGACTTCAACCGGCAGGGTTTCCCGGACCAGGCGCTGGAGACGGACATCGGAGATCGCCGTAGGGCGCCCCGTGGCCGGATTGGTCCAGGGCGACAACACTTCCAGTCCGGGGTGTTTGGCCAGGGTGGCAAAGCGGGGGCCGAGCGCCTCCCGGTGAGCCGGCGCGAGCAGCAGGGCGTGGCCTTGCTGCAGCCCGCGTTCGAGCTTGGCCACCAGCGCGTC
>CAIYHG010000004.1 GCA_903925975.1 uncultured Acidobacteriia bacterium
ACGATTTCTGCTTGCGAGGAATACCCATCGTCCCAGTAGCAGCAATTCTGCACCCAAATGGTGAAACGCCGCACTCCGCCGCACCTGCGCCCCGCTCTCATTCCGCTCGACTCCGATTTACCTTACGGACGGATCAGGGTCCGGCCGAGGACACCCCCAAACAGAAGAAACACGCGTCATAGCCCTGCAGGTCGGCCGCGATCACGGAGAGATCGAAGAGATCGGCGCGCACAATTTCGCGCAGCTTCGTGTGGCTTTGACCCGTGGAACCGCGGCCAACGGCGAGGACGCCGGCTACGTCGCTATTAAGAAGGCACTCCCGAAGAACGCCTTGACCAACCATGCCGGTGGCCCCAAACAGAATGACTTTCATGCCCTCACTATTCTACGGCGGTGGCGGGGATGGCCGGCGGCGCCGGCCAGGCGCCATCGGGGCACGATAAACCGTGCCCTACAACCGCGGATTACGGTACACTGAGATCCGAAATTGTGCTGACTGAGTTCTATCGCTGGCTGCCGCCGGAGGGGGTGAAGATCCTCCTGGTGCTCTTCCTTTCCTTCCTGACGGGCCTCCAACGCGAAGAACGCAAAGCGGCCGCGGACCACTATTGGTTCGGCGGCGTGCGCACATTCCCCTTGATCGGGCTAGTGGGGTACGCGATGGCGCTGCTGGCGCACGGCGAATTGCTGCCTATCACTCTGGGCTTTGGGGTGGTCGGCGGTTTCCTTATGATCTCGTACCGGCACAAACTCGCCACTTCGGGAACCGCGGGCGTCACCACGGAAATGTCGGGACTCGCGACGTATCTGGTGGGAGCGCTGGTTTATAGCGAGCAGTTCTGGATCGCGACCACGCTGAGCGTGGCGGGCGTGCTGCTGCTGGAGCTGAAGGACGCGCTCGAAAACCTGGCGAAACGGGCCGCCGCGGACGAAATCCTAACGCTCACCAAGTTCCTGCTGCTTACGGCGGTGATCCTGCCGGTGCTGCCCAATCAGGCTTTCGGAACTTTCCAGATCAACCCGTTCGAGACGTGGCTGGTGGTTGTGGCGGTAAGCGGGATCTCATACGGCAGCTACGTGATCCAGAAGGTGACGCACGGCAAAGGCGGAGTGGCGCTATCGGCGGTTCTGGGCGGCGCTTACTCCTCCACGGCGACGACAATCGCGCTCTCCCGCAGGGCTGCGCGGGAGAACCGGCCCAACCTGTTTTCGGCGGCGATACTGGTGGCGTCGGGCATGATGTTTCTGAGGCTGACGGCCCTGCTGGCGATCTTCAACCACAGCCTCTTGCAGGCGCTCGGCCTCCCGTTCGCCGCACTGGCGGCAGCGGCCTGGCTCGGCGCGTGGTTCCTGTTCCGCAGGCCCGACAGCAAACCGGGCGAACTGAAGCGCGAATATGAGCCGCACAATCCACTGGAGGTGCGGACCGCTCTTCTGTTCGCGCTGGTATTCGTGGTGATGCTGGTGATCACGCGCCTGACCCTGGTTCATCTCGGCAGAGCCGGCGTATACGGCCTGGCCGCGCTGCTGGGCATGGTGGACGTGGACCCGTACATCATGGGCGTGGCGAAGTCAGCCGGCGCGGGCATGATGACCCCGCTGCAGGTGGGCGCGGCGGCGATCCTGGTGGCGGCATCCAGCAACAATTTACTGAAGGGCATTTACGCATTCAGCTTGTGCGACCGCGCGACAGGACGCAGGAGCCTGTTTCTGCTGGCAGGGCTGGCGGCGCTGGGGCTTGTGCCGCTGTTCTGGCTGGCGTGAACGCCTTCCATTCCCCGGTTGACGAAAAGCGGGTCCGGTGAGATCCGCGCAGACCAGGGGGTCTGCCCCTCAACTGCGATACTATCTCTAATTTCAATGAGTGATGTTTTGGAGTTGCGGGAACTGGTGAAGGATTACCCCGGACAACGGGCGCTGGCCGGCATCTCTCTGGCCGTGCCGCGGGGGAGTTTCTTTTCGCTGCTGGGGCCCTCGGGATGCGGAAAGACCACGACCTTGCGGATGATCGCCGGGTTCGAGCAGCCTACGTCCGGCGATGTGCTGCTGAGCGGCGAGCGGGTGAACGATCGCAAGCCATACGAGCGCAACGTCAGCACGGTATTTCAGAGTTATGCGCTGTTTCCGCATTTCACGGCGCAACAGAATATCGAGTTCGGGCTCCGCCAGCGGCGCGCGCCGGATATCGGAAAGCGTGTTGCCGAGGCGCTGGCGCTGGTCAGCCTTACAGGCAAAGAAGAACGGCGGCCGGCGCAGCTTTCGGGAGGTGAGCGGCAGCGGGTGGCGCTGGCGCGCTCGCTGGTGGTGCAACCGGATGTCCTGCTGCTCGACGAGCCGCTGGCGGCGCTCGACCCCAAGCTTCGCAAGCAAATGCGCCTGGAACTGAAGGCCATGCAGCGGCGCGTGGGGATCACTTTCCTGCTGGTGACGCACGACCAGGAAGAGGCGATGTCGATGTCCGATCAACTGGCCGTGATGAACGAAGGCAGAATCGAACAGGTGGGCGCGCCGGAGGACGTGTATCTGCGCCCGGCGAACCGGTTCGTGGCGGGCTTCCTGGGCGCGGTGAACTGGATCGGCGGGGTGGGCGTGCGGCCCGAAGCGACGCGCATCGGCGGCATGGACGGGCAAGCTAAAGCATGCCCCACCTCGGGGCGGCAGAGGCGCGGCGCTGTGACTGGGTCCGTGTTTCTGGGCGACTCTGTGGAGGTGTCGGTGCGCCTCGAAACAGGGGAGCACGTGATTGCCCAGGCGCCGCGCGGAGCGGCTGCGCTTCAGGCGGGTGAAGCGGTGGGGGTCTGGTGGGATGCGGCGGAGGAGCTGAAGTTTCCATGAAACTGCGCCGCTGGTTTCTGCTGCCTGCATGGCTGTGGATGGCGCTGCTGTTTCTGGCGCCGTTCGCCATCGTGCTGGCGTACAGCCTGCTGACGCGCGGCACGTACGGCGGCGTGGGCGGGCCGTGGACGCTGGAGAATTACCAGCGCCTCCTCGATCCGCTGTATCTCACGATCCTGCTGCGCTCGTTCGCCATGGCCGCGGCGGCGACGGCGATTTGTCTCGCGCTCGCCTTCCCGGCGGCGCTGTTCATCGCGCGATCGAACAGGCATCGCAACCTCTATTTGCAGCTGGTGATGCTGCCGTTCTGGACCAGCTTTCTGGTGCGCACTTACGCGTGGATGTTTCTGCTGCGCGATACGGGCCTGATTAACACGGCGCTCCAGTGGACGGGCATTATTCACGGCCCGCTGCCGCTGCTCTATAACAATGGGGCGGTGCTGCTGGGACTGGTATACGGGTATCTGCCGTTTATGGTGCTGCCGATCTACGCCACGCTGGAGCGGATGGACCCGGCGCTGGCGGAGGCTGCGGCGGACCTGGGCGCGCGGCCGATGGTGACCGTGCTGCGAATTATCGCGCCGCTCGCAATGCCGGGGATACTCGCGGGCTCCGTGCTGGTGTTCATCCCGTGCCTGGGGGCGTATTTGACGCCGGACCTGCTGGGCGGAGGAAGGTCGGCGATGGTGGGCAATCTGGTGCAGAACCAGTTCACGACGGCGCGCGATTGGCCGTTCGGATCGGCTGTCTCGATTGCCCTGATGGCGCTGGTGACTGCCCTGCTCTGGGCGCTGTTGCGCAAGCAGAAGGAGCCGATCGCATGAAGCGGTGGCTGGCGGTCTACGCGGCGGCGTTCTTCGCGTTTCTGCATCTGCCGCTGCTCACGCTGGCCGCGTTCAGCTTCAACTCGTCGCGCTTCACCGTCTGGGAGCGCTTCTCGCTCGATTGGTACCGCGCGGCGTTTCGCGATCCGCAGATCATGGGCGGCGTTTGGAACAGCGTGATCATCGCGCTATGGGCAACGGCGATTTCAACGGTGATTGGGACGGGCTGCGCGTATGGGCTGTGGAAGAGGGGCTCGCGGCTTCTGACGGGCGGGCTTTATCTATCGCTGGTGACGCCAGAGATCGTCACAGGGATTTCGCTGCTGGCGTTGTTTCAGTGGATGTTCCGGTGGCTGCACTGGCAGTTGGGACTCTACACGGTGGTGCTGGCGCACGTGGCGTTCTCGATACCGTTCGTGGTGATTGTGGTCTCGGCGCGGCTGCGAACCATTGGCCCCACGCTCGAAGAGGCGGCGATGGACCTGGGGGCGAACGAGTGGCAGGCGTTCCGGCGGGTGACGCTGCCGAGCCTGATGCCGGGGATCATCGCGGCGGCGCTCCTGGCGCTTACGGTCTCATTCGACGATTACGTGATTACGAGCATGGTGGCGGGCGTGGATTCCGAAACGCTGCCGATGGTGATCTACGCGATGGCGCGGCGCGGGGCAAGCCCCGCGATCAACGCCATCTCGGCGATGGTGACGGTGGGCTTCGGCGCGCTGATTCTGATTTCCGAAAGGATGCGCGAGCGATGAACCGGCGCATCTTTCTCATGGGATTATCTGCGCTGGCGGGCTGTTCGCGGGATACGCGGCCAAGGCTGAACGTCTATAACTGGTCGAGTTACATCGCGCCGGAGACTGTGCCGCGCTTTGAAGCCGAGTTCGGTGTGCAGGTTCGCTACGCCACGTACGAGAGCAACGAGGAGATGCTGGCGAAGGCGCTGACGGGCAACTCCGGATGGGACGTGGTGTTTCCGACGCACAACCGGCTTGCGCCCATGCGCGAGAACGGGCTGCTCGCACGTCTGAACCACCAGTGGCTGACGGGCCTGGACAATCTGGACCCGCGCTTCCGCGCGCCGGCGTGGGACCCGGAGCTCGCATGGGGCGTTCCTTATATGTGGAACGCCACGGGCATTGTGTATCACCGGAGCGTGCAGCCGCCGCCGGGCCGGTGGGCGGACCTTTGGAACCCAGCGCTCAAAGGGCGCCTCACTATGCTGGACGACCCGGAGGATGTGCTCGGGGCCTGCCTCAAGAAGCTAGGCCGCTCGTTCAGCGCGACGGACGCGAATGAGTTGCGGGCCGCGGAGAGGGAGGCCATCGCGCAGAAGCCGCTGGTGCGCGCGTATCTGAACGCGGAGGTTCGGGACCAGCTTGTTTCGGGAGACGTGCTGGCGGCGCAACTGTGGTCCACGACGGCGCAACAGGCGATAGACGCTGAGCCTCGATTGGCGTTCGCGTATCCGGCCGAGGGCTTCCCGCTGTACTGCGATTGCGCCGTGATCCTGCGCGAAAGCCGGCGCGCGCGGCTGGCGCACGAGTTTCTGAATTACCTGTTGCGGCCCGATGTTTCCGCGCGGATTGTGCAGGCGACGAAGACGGCTACGGCGAACCGCGCGGCGTGGAGTCTGCTGCCCGAAGCGGTACGCACGAACCCGGTGCTTTACCCGCCCGCCGACGTTTACGCGCGCGGCGAGTGGCCGCAAACGCTGCCGCCGGGGACGCAGCGGCTACGGGATAGGATTTGGACGGAGATTAAGTCGGCGTAAACCTCAGATTGGCTTGGGGAGTTTGAACGGTGGCCGATCCGGAACCGGAAGGCCGCGACTCCGGCACTCATCTGCGAGCATTCCGGCGATCCGTTCTATTTCGCAAAGCATTAGGATTTGCTCCTCATCGGAGCACTCTGCGGCGGCAGCGTCCGCCGCAATTTCACCAAGGAGCATCCGGTATGCCAGCCGGCTCATTTTCTCCTGACTGTCTGTACTCACGGACTTCAGCATAACGCGCTAGCGGGCCTACAAGGAAGTTGTGGATACCCTGAGAGAGCCCTAAGCCGCAAGATCGCGCTGCTGAAGGCCGCCCGCTTCCACTGGAGGATCAACCCGAAGGCGAAGCGGTCGTCGAAGAAGAGGAGCTAGAAGTCCTCAAAATCCCGATCTTCGATTAGTTTCTTCCGAATAGTCTCCCGTGTTTCCGAAACAGGGATCCCCTTCGCTCTCTCTTTGCGCCGCCGCCTAGGTAACAACTTCTCTAGAAATGCTGACTCGGTAGGCGTTAGCTGTTCCGACTTGCGAGCCGCTTCTGCTGACTCGGTGGCATCCAGCCATTCCGATGCGTGATCCACCCATTCGCGCACTGCGGAAACCGCTTCTTCAATGGGAAGGCCGCTATGCCTCGGCTTTCCTTGGTCAAACCAGATCGAGAGTTTGCCAATTTGAATCTTCCGTCCCGTGACCACAGTCCATTGTGGTCGCTACATCTTAGCTTGGTCAAATACAGGGGAGTTTCAGGGGGAGTTTCAGGGACTTGCACCGGGGTTGAATAGCCTTTCCCAGAAGCTCCCACCATAACGCTAACCCTCTGCTCAGCCGCGCTGCTTGTTGAAGGCGCGGGCTTGCTTGTGGATTAGTTTCCACTTGCGCTTCCGGTCCAGGGCGGCTAGGGGGTCGGCCATGGATTCGTGCCATTCGGCTTCGGCGCGCAGCTTCTGGAAACTTGCCCAGCGGCCTGGTTCCACTTGGCCGTCGTCCAGGGCTACGGCCACGGCGCAGCCGGGCTCGCCGGTGTGGGTGCAATCGCGGAAGCGGCAGTCACTGGCGATGGCGGCGATGTCGTCAAAGACGGTGTCGATGCTTTCGGGGCTCAGCCATAGCTGCAACTCGCGCAGGCCGGGCGTGTCGATCAAGGCTCCGCTGTTTGGAAGCGGAGTGAGTTCCCGGCGAACGGTGGTGTGGCGGCCGTGGGAGTCGCCGAGGCGCACCTCGCGGGTGAGGAAATGCTCTTCGCCCAGCAGGCGGTTGGCGATGGTGGACTTGCCGACGCCGGAAGAGCCGAGGAGGGCGATGGTCGCCGCCGGCGTGAGGAAGGGGTGGAGGGCATCGAGCCCGCGCGGGTGGAGCGTGCTCACGGCCACCACGGGGGCGCTACGCGCGATAGCTGCGGTTTCGACTATGCGGTCCGCGAGATCGGGGCACAGATCGGCCTTGTTCAGCACCACGACCGGCGCGGCGCCGCTGGCGGCCACAAGGGCGAGGTAGCGTTCCAGCCGGCGCAGGTTGAAATCGCCATCGAGCCCGCAGACCAGAAAGACCACGTCGACGTTGGCCGCTAGCGGTTGTTCCTGCTCGCGGGCGCCCGCCGCCCGCCGTACCAGGCAGGTGCGCCGCGGGAGAACGGCTTCCACCAGCGCCTGCCCGGCGCCAACCATCCGCGCGGCCACCCAGTCGCCCGTGACGGGGAGCGCGGCGCGGTTGGGAGTGCGGTGGTAGAGGCCTCCCGAGGGTTCGGCGTGGACGGCGCCCTCTTCGGTGAGAAGGCAGTAGAGATCGCGCTGGGCAGTGGCCACGCGGGCCAGCGTCATTTGCTGCTGCGCGTAGGAAGAGAAGGCGCCATAGACAGCCGGGCCGGCGCCGAGACGTTCGAGAAACATCGATTTGTTCGCTCCTGTATCCGTGTACAGACACACCTGCAACTTGAGCTCGTGGAAACGAGCCCGCCGCGTGGACAAGTGTTAGCGAACAAGATCCGGCAAGTCACCAGACTAGCGCAGCTCGGCAAGTGGATCAACGGTGATGCGTCCTCGTTGTAGGCGGGCTATCCAGCCGCCTGGAAAGGCGGCTGCCGGCAGGATTGCCGGCCCCACAAAAGCATCGGGACAACTTCGACGCAAGGCGTTTCCCAGCCCGACGCTGAACCGCGCGCGGTTCGTCTCTGGCTTGCAGACGGCGCCCCGACGTGCAATCCTTTGATTCTCTAGGAGAACACTGTGAAAACAACGATTCTGCTCGGCATAGTTGCATTGTGCCCCCTGGCTACCTGGGCGGCTGACGATAACAAACCGTTCGACGCCAAACTCGGTCTCTGGGAGACGGCTGTTTCGATGAACATGGCCGGCATGCCGGCGATGCCCGCCATGCCCCAGATTCCGGCGGAGGCGCTGGCGAACATGCCCCCCGCACAGCGCGCGCAGATCGAAGCCATGATGAAGGGGCGCGGCGGCGCGGGAGGCCCACAGATCACCACCAAGGTCTGCCTGACGCGCGCGTCTCTGGATGCAGGCGCTCTCGGGCAGAGCGATAAATCCTGCACGTCCAAGGTGGTGAGTTCTACTGCCAGCAAACAGGTGATCCACGTGGAATGCGCGCAGGAGAAGTCCAAGACCACGGGCGATCTGACACTGGAGCGCGTAGACGCCGAGCACGCAAAGGGCACAATGGCGATGAAACAATCCGAAGGCGGACAGACCAGGGACGTGACGATGGCATTCGACACCAAGTGGATCAGCGCCGATTGCGGAGACGTGAAGCCCGTGGGCGGAAAGTAGAGCCGTTTGGGATTGGGGTTTGCCCCCGCAATTGGCGTAGAGCCCCTGGGGTTTGCGCTTGGGATTTTGTGGTGCGCCCGGGCTGACTCGAACAGCCGACCTTCTGGTTCGTAGCCAGACGCTCTATCCAACTGAGCTACGGGCGCTTGGTCTGAGGAACTGCTGAAACTGCGTTGGCCTAAAGCAATAGTGTACTACAGCTTCCAGCCCGGATTGAAGCGCGGCGCGAAAAAGCGCGGTGAAATCGATTCAGCGTGATCCGGCTGCGCCCCGTCGCGCTTGGGCTCTGCCACAATGGGGGTTTCGCCATGACTGAGCGCCTCTATTACAACGATTCCTACCTGCGGCGGTTTTCCGCCAACATCGCGGCGCGGTCTGGGGACGGGCTCACCGTCTACCTTGACCGCACGGCGTTCTACCCTACCTCGGGCGGACAGCCTTTCGATACCGGGGTGATCGGCGGTTCGGCGGTGGTGGAGGTCGCCGAGGAGGGCGAGCGGATCGCCCACCGCGTGGCTACGCCGGTGGCGGCGGACGCGGTGGAGTGCGAAATCGACTGGCCCCGGCGCTTCGACCACATGCAGCAGCATACCGGGCAGCATCTGCTATCGGCGGTGTTCGATTCGCTCTTCGGGCTGCGCACGGTGAGTTTTCATTTGGGCGCGGAGATCTGCACGATCGATCTGGAGGGCGGCGAGGTGACGGCCTCGACGGTGCGCGAGGCCGAGCGCCGCGCGAATGAGCTGGTATGCGAGAACCGGCCCGTCGCGGTGGGTTTTGAAGACGCCGCGGAAGCGGAGGGGCTGCGCAAAGCGTCCGAACGCGAAGGCACGCTGCGGATCGTTTCGATAGACAGCCTGGACCGCAGCGCGTGCGGCGGAACCCACGTCCGCTACACGGGCGAAATCGGGCCTATCCTGGCGCGGAAGGTGGAGAAGGTGCGGCAGACGTGGCGCGTGGAATTCGTGTGCGGGATGCGCGCCATCGCCCGCGCCCGCGCGGATTACGACGCACTGGCAAAGACCGCGCAACTCTTCTCGTCGGCGCTCGACCAGGTTCCGGCTTTCGCCGCATCGCAGATTGAGGCGGCGCACGCGGCGGAAAAGGCGGTGCGCAAGCTGACCCTCGAACTGGCGCTGCGGCAGGGGAAGGAACTCTACGACGCCACCGAGCCGGGGGCGGATGGGGTGCGGCGTATTTCGCGGCGCATCGAGCGCGGGAGCCTGGAGGAATTGCGGGCGGTGGCGCAGAGCTTCACGACGCAAGCGAAGGCCGTGTTCGTGGCGGCGCTCGAAGATCCGCCGTCGCTGCTGATTGCGGCCTCGGAGGATTCGGGGGTGGACGCGGGCAAGGCTCTCAAGGCGGCGCTGGCCGAGGCCGGCGGACGCGGCGGCGGGAATGCGCGCGTCGCCCAAGGCAGCGTGGCGGACCGAGACGGGTTGGCGCGGGCGCTCGCGAGGCTGTAAAAGCTTGTTGAAGCCTTGGCAGGCGAAACCGCCTGCCCCACCTCGCCGCGCAAGCACTTGAAGATGCTTGGTGGCGCAGGCGGTTTCGCCTGCGGCCTCCGGGGAAGAGGCTTTTCGACAAGCTGCTAACCATTTGTTTCAACCAAGCATCTTGAGTCGGGGGGGCGGGCTATTCGTACGCGGCGAGAGCTGTTAGGTTACGGAATGATCGGTTCGGGTAGGTAGTGGCTGGGGCGGGTTGGTGCCAGCCTGAGGCCTTTGGCATGGCGCAGGGGCCGCTCCCTTGTCGGTCGCGGCTCAGAGGGTCCAAACCGGGGACATGGGTGACAGTTGTACCCGGGAACATGGGTAACAGTTGATTGGGTTTGAGACTTTTGAGTTCTCTGAACGGCATGCTAAGAGGCGATGCCGTGGAAAGAGAGCAAACCCATGGACCAGCGCGTCCAACTGATTCGGGATTACGAAGGCGGTGAGAGCATCTCCGCGCTCGCCGAGGTTTACGGCATTGCCCGGAAGACCGTCTACAAGTGGCTGCAACGTCATGCGAGCGAAGGTGTGGTGGGACTGGCGGACCGCAGCCGGGCTCCGCTCCATAACCCTAACAAGCTGAGCGAGGAAATGATTGCGGCGATCATCGCCGCCCGTCAACGGTGGAAATGGGGACCCCGAAAGCTGCGGGTGAAGCTGAGCGCCGCGGAGCCGGAGATCGTTTGGCCGGCAGAGAGCACCATCGCGGAAGTATTGAAGCGAGCGGGGCTCACGCACCGGCGCAGGCCGCGCCCGCGGACCCCGCCCTATGGGCAGCCATTCGCGGCAGTCGATGGCGCCAATCAGACTTGGTGCACGGACTTCAAAGGCTGGTTTCGCACCGGCGATGGCGTCCGCTGCGATCCGCTGACGATCACGGATGCGCACAGCCGGTACCTATTGCGTTGCCAGATCACGGCCAAAACGGACACCATACACGTGGCGGCCATCTTCGAGAGCGCGTTCCGAGAATACGGGTTACCGCTGGTCATCCATAACGACAACGGGACTCCCTTTGCCAGCCGCGCGCCCGGTGGGCTGAGCCGACTATCCATGGAGTGGGTGAAGCTGGGAATCCTGCCGGAACGATCGCGCGTGGCATCACCGCAAGATAATGGACGGCATGAGCGCATGCACTTAACGCTCAAGCAGGCCACCTTGCAGCCCCCGGAGCGCAATCGGCGACGTCAGCAGGAAGCCTTCGAGCGCTTCCGGCAGGAATACAATCACGAACGCCCGCACGAAGCGCTGGGGGATGCGACGCCGGCGAGTTATTACACCCCGTCGGGCCGGCAAATGCCGCGGCGCATACCGGAACTGGAATACGGAGAAGAGATCCTGGTGCGTCGTATCTCGCAGCAAGGGAGCCTGAAGTTGAACGGGGAGCGCACGTTCATCAGCGAGATCTTCGCGTACGAATGGATGGGGCTGAGAGCGTTCGATGAGCGATACTACGAGGTTCTGTACGGCCCCGTGAAGCTAGGTTTTCTCGATACGGTGCGTCACACGTTCCATCGTGTTATGCCGCGAAATGCCGGGTTAAGGCTGAGTTCGGACGGCAGATAGAACCCTGTGGAAATGGCGGACGGTGGAAAGGGTGGAAATCCAAGACCAGGATTTCCACCCTTCCCCCCGTCCTTGGAAATCGCTAGCGCGATTCCCCCATTCCCACAGGCCCTACGGCGCCCCTATAATCACGAAGGAACTCAAAACAGGAATCCGAAAACTGTTACCCATGTCCTCGGATAAAACTGTTACCTATGTTTCCGGCCGGGCC
>CAIYHG010000005.1 GCA_903925975.1 uncultured Acidobacteriia bacterium
GAGATGGAATGAGAAAGCCGGCCTCCGGCGGGATGCGTTAAGCTCCCAATGCGCACTCGAAGTGCAAAAGGAGACCGGCTATGAAAAAGAATAGCATTCGTTCCAAGAGTCCGACAGCCTGCAAGAAGGCGCGAAGAGTAACCATCGGAATGGACCTGGGGGACAAGACCAGCCGGTTTTGCGTCTTGGACGACGACGGGCAGGTGGTGCGCGAAGGCAGCGTCGGAACCACCCAGAAGGCTATGACGCAGGTCTTCGCCAGATTAGGGCGATGCCGGGTGGCGCTCGAAGTGGGAACCCACTCGCCATGGTTGAGCCGGCTGCTGAAGAGCTTCGGCCACGAAGTGATCGTGGCCAACGCGCGGCAAGTGAAACTGATCAGCCAGAGCAGCCGGAAGGACGACCGGCTGGACGCGCAAACGCTAGCCCGTCTGGCGCGAGTCGACCCGCAACTGCTGCGGCCGATCCGGCACCGCAGCGAACGGGCGCAGAGACACCTGATGGCGATCCGCGTACGCGCATCGCTGGTGGAGGCGCGCACGGGGCTGATCAATTCGGCGCGGGGTCTGGCCAAGGCGATTGGCGAGCGGCTGCCGAGCAGCGACACCGATCAAATGGGAGTGGAACGGTTGGAGGAACTGCCGGCAGAAGTGCAGGAAACGCTTCGGCCGCTGCTGGCGATAGTGGAATCCTTGACGGAGCAGATTCAGGCGTCGAACAAGAAGATCGAGCAGATCGCCCGGAACGAATATCCGGAAACCGAACTCTTGCGGCAGGTGAGCGGGGTCGGACCTTTGATCGCTCTGACGTTCGTGCTGACGGTGGAAGACCCGGAACGGTTCCAGAAGAGCCGGGACGTAGGTTGCTATGTGGGCTTGCGGCCCAAGCGCAGCAGTTCCGGCGAGAGCGAACCGCAACTGCGCATCACCAAGGAAGGGGACGTGTATTTGCGGAAACTGCTGGTGCAAGGGGCGCATTGCATTCTGGGACGCCGCGGGCCGGATACGGATCTGAAGCGTTGGGGACTGAGGCTGTGCGCGCGCGGGGGCAAGAATGCGAAGAAACGCGCGCTGGTGGCGGTGGCGCGAAAACTGGCGATTCTGTTGCACCGGCTGTGGGTGACTGGGGAAGTGTACGAGCCGTTGCGGAATAGCCAGGCGGCGCCGGCGGCGCACAAAGCCGCCGCTTAAAGAATTGAGTTAGAGATAAAATCGCCGAGTTCGGGCGACTGCGAGGTCGCGGCGGAACGAGGGTTTCCCCAAGGAGACGCTCAGTTCGATTCAGAGATGGCAGCGCCCGTTAGAGATTGAGAACCCCAAATGGCACCGGAGCGAATCGCTCCACGAAGAGTGCGAATGGAAGCAGGGCGAGTCGGCGGTTTTGAGTTAAGGAGTGGCATACAGCGCCTCCCGTTGGTCGGCGGTCGGCTTCATCGGTGACGCGACCAATAAAACCTTTCTAAGAGAGAGGTGTTTGCAGGAGCATCGTGCCTCCCGTTGGTCGGCAGTCGGCTTCATCGGTGACGCGGCCAAACAAAAGGTATTGACACCGGGCGGCTTTCTCATGGAAGCCGCGACCGACCAGGGAGCGGCAGCGTGCGCGATCCGCTCGGCAAGGGTTCGAGGCAGCCGTGACCTATCTCATAACCTTCTCCTGTTACGGCCGTCGCCTGCATGGTAACGATTCGGGCTCTGTAGATCGCCAACACAACAGACCCGGGATGCCTCTCGTGGAACCGGCCCCTAAACGGTTGGCCGTTGAGCAAGGGCAAATGACCCAGGCACCGTATGACTTGGATGAACCGCGGCGCTCAACCGTACTCCAAGCGATTCAAGCGGTCTGCGCCAAGCGCGGGTGGCTCTTGCTTGCTGCTCACGTGCGTAGCACTCATGTTCACGCGGTTGTGGAGGCTGAAACTCCGCCAGAGCGGGTGTTGAACGGGTTGAAAGCCTACGCCAGCCACGGGCTGAATCGGATGGGCGTCGATAACCCTGACAGAAAGCGATGGGCTCACCATGGGAGCACCCGTTGGTTGTGGAAGCCGGCGAGTGTTTCGGCGGCTATTGAGTACGTTGTGCGGGAACAGGGGCCCCCGATGGCGGTTTACGAATTGTTGGGGCTCTAAGCGAAGGGGATGGGGAGGCTACCGCTCCCTAGTCGGCCGGGCCGCGGGGATCAGTTCGCTTCCGCAGCACCAACGCCCACACCGCTGCCGGGACGAACATGATCGCGCCCAACAGAATGGCGGCGCTGCGCGGGGGAAGGCCGGCGTCCATCGCCAGGCCGAACAGATAGCCGCTGGCTGAAATCGCAAGCGTATTGATGCCGATATCGGCGGCGAAAACGCGTCCGCGGAAACGGTCATCGGCGTAACGCTGCACCAGCGTTGTGGAGAAAACCCAGTTGGTGGAAGATCCGGCGTGCGCCAGAATTACCGCCAGCAACGCCACGCCCAAGCCACCCGCCGTACCCAGCCAGATGTAGCCCGCCCCTGCCGCGACGAAGCCGCCCAGGATGCCGGTGCGCAGCCGCGCCTCGCGGTCGCCGGCCCACATCCCGGCGGCCACCGGGCCGAGCAGCGAGCCCACGCCTCGCGCGGCCATGAGCAGGCTCATGCCCATCATTGCCCCGCGGCCCGACGCCATCGCTCCCAATGCCGCTCCGCCCAACGCTACCGGAAAGACGCGCTCGCCGAGCACCGGCAAGATCACGTTGTTCGCGCCCACAATGCCGTTGCCCAGCTTCACGAAAACGGTGGAGAGCAGCCGCCGGTCGCGGCGGATGTATTGCACGCCCTCGCGCACCGGCGTGAAATCGGCGAAATCCCGTGCGGCAATCGGACGCTGCCCGGCGGTGTGGGGTTCGGAGAAGATCATTTTCCGGATTAGCCACGCTGAAGCGAGGAACGAAACCGCATTCAGGGCAAACACAGTGTCGCGGCCCAGCAGCACCGCCGCCACCCCGCCCAGCGCCGCGCCCACGGCGAGGCAGAAGGACCACGTGACCGCCGAAAGCGTGTTCGCCGCCAGAGTTTCTTCCTTCGACACGATGTTCGGAACAATCGCCTGCCGTGCCGGTTCGAAGAATGCCGCCGCCACCGTTTCGAGCAACAACAGGGGATAGACCAGCCAGACCATGGAGCGCGTTCGCACCAGCAACATGCCTAGCACCAGAACGCAGCGCGCGATATCGGCCGCCACCATGACGCTCTTGCGGCGCAGCCGGTCATTGAGCACGCCCGCGGTGGGGGCGGCGAGGGTTTGCGGTAACACCTGGAATACCAGCGCAAGGCCCACCGCCTGGGCCTTGTGCCCGGTCAGTTGCAGCAACAGATCATAAACAGAGAGCGCGTAAAACCAGTCGCCTAATTCGCTGATGATCTGCGCGGTCCACAGCAGGCGGAAGTTGCGGTTGCCGCGGACCAGGCTCCAGTATTGGGCCAGCATGCTAGTGGGGCTCGCTGGCCGGTGATCTTCCGGTGTTCGCGCCGGCTTCCAACAGCCGGACCCGTGGCTCCGGCGCGGGCGCGGGCGCCCGCCCCACGTGGATCACGAGTACAGCCCCATGCGTTCCTTCACTGTGGCTACGGTCTGGTTCGCGATCGGCTCGACGCGGCGCGCGCCTTCCCGCAGCACGTCTTCGAGGTAGCCCGGTTCGGATACGATCTTGCGATAGCGCTCCTGGAACGGCTCCAGGCGTGAGATCACGATCTCCGCGACCGTCTTCTTTAAGTCGCCGTAGCGCATCCCCGTGAAGCGATCTTTGATTTCCTGGTCGGAAACTTCCGCGAACGCCTGGTAGATCGAGAGCAGGTTGAGAACGCCGGGGCCGGCCCCCTCGAAATCGACGGCCGGGTTCGAATCCGTTGTGGCGCGCATGATCGTCTTCCGGATCTTATCCGGCGCGTCGAGCAGGCCCACGGCGTGGTTGGCGGCCGTCTCGGATTTGCTCATCTTCTGGGTGGGGTCATTCAGGCCCATGACCCGCGCGCCCACCGTGGGCAGGCTGGTATCGGGCACCACGAACGTGTCGCCGTAGAGCGAATTGAAGCGCTGGGCGATATCGCGCGTGAGTTCCAGGTGCTGGGATTGATCTTCGCCCACGGGCACAATGCCGGCTTGGTAGAGCAGGATATCAGCGGCCATCAGTACGGGGTATTGCAGCAGCCCGTCGCTCACCGATTCCTGTTTCGCGGCCTTCATCTTATATTGCGTCATGCGCTCCAGCCAACCCACGGGGGTGACGCACGTGAGCATCCAAGCCAGCTCGGAGTGCGCTGGCACGGCGGATTGCACCATGACGGTGGAAACTTTCGGGTCGATGCCGGCGGCCAGATACAGCGCGGCAATTTCCCTGATCTTGGCCCGCAGTTGGGCCGGGTCCTGGTAAGCGGTGATCGCGTGCAGATCGACGATGCAGAAAATGCACTCGTAATCGTTTTGGATACGCACCCAATTCTTGAGCGCCCCCAGGTAATTTCCGATATGTAAATTGCCGGAAGGCTGCATTCCGGAAAAGACTCGTGTTCTCATGGTATTGACGGGAGAACTACCATCGTAAGCAATTTTGAAGTCGCGGTCGAGAAGTTGGTGTACGGAGGGGACGCGCTCGGGCGTGTGGATGGGCGCGTGGTGTTCGCTCCGTTCGCGCTGCCGGGTGAGCGCGTGCGCGTGGAAACCGAGCGGGAAAAGCCCGGGCTGATCCACGCCCGCACGGTTGAGGTGCTCGAACCCTCGCCCGAACGCATTGTGCCGAAGTGCCCGTATTTCGGCCGTTGCGGCGGCTGCCATTACCAGCACGCTTCGCACGATTACCAGCTCAATGCCAAGCGCGGCATTGTCGCCGAGGAACTTAGGCGGGTAGGGAAATTCGAGCCGCCGCAGGAGATCGGCATCGTTTCGGCCGAGCCTTGGGGCTACCGCAACCGCGCGCAGTTCCACATCGAGGGAAGGGAACTCGGCTACCGCGAACCCGGCTCGCACCGGCTCTGCGCCATCAACCAGTGCCCCATCTCGTCACCGCGCATCAATGAGATCATCGCGACCCTGAATGACATGCTGCGCGACGTCCGCTGGCCCAAGTTCATTCGCTCGGTCGAAGTATTCACGGACGAAAGCCAGGTGCAGCTCACGGTGCTCGATTCGGACAAGCCCGTGGCGCGTCGTTTCTTCGAGTGGTGCGCCGAGCGTATTCCCGGATTGGTGAATGGACCTTTGGATTATGAAGGCCGGTTTCGCGTGAGCCCGAACGCTTTCTTCCAGGTGAACCGGTTTCTGTACGGGCAACTGGTGGAAACGGCGCTCGAAGGCGCTTCCGGCGAAACCGCTCTCGATCTGTATGCCGGGGCAGGGCTGTTCTCCATAGGGCTCGCAAGCCGCTTCGGCCAAGTTGTGGCGGTGGAAGCGGGGACGGCCGCAGTGCGCGACCTGGAGTTCAACGCCGCGCGGCTCGGCTTGGCGCACGTGCGCGCCGAACGCTGCACGACGGAGGAAAGCCTCAGAGCTTTAGACCGTGCCCCGGAATTCGTGCTGCTCGATCCGCCGCGCGCGGGGCTAGGGAAGGCCGTAGTTCAGCGGCTGGCGGAACTGCGCCCGCCCTCAATCGTGATCGTAGCTTGCGACCCCGCCACGCTGGCGCGCGATCTGGCCGGCCTGCTGGCGGCAGGGTACGGCATCGACAAGATGACCGTGGTGGACCTGTTCCCGCAGACGTACCACATTGAAACCGTGGTCCGGCTCACCTTGCGGTAAGCTTCGGCCAGCGCCGGTTGCGATAGCATATTAGGCGTGCGATACCGCTTCAGCCTTTTGACGCTCGTCCCGCTTGCGGCCATTTTGACCGCGGCTGCCGTTATGCCCGATCTCGCTCAACTCGGAAAAATGCAGGCGCGCTTCGCGCCCGTGAAGCTCAATGCGTCCCCTGCCGCCCTCTCGGCCGGGGATAAGAACGCGCTGGCGAAACTAGTCGAAGCCGGCCAAGCCCTAAACACGCTCTTCATGGAACAACTCTGGAGCGGCAGCCGCGCCCTATACGCGCAGCTTCAGCGCGACCAGACGCCGCTCGGCAAGGCTCGCCTGAGCTATTTCTGGCTGAACAAAGGCCCGTGGTCCGACCTCGACGGCCACACGGCTTTCATCCCCGGCGCGCCCGACCGAAAACCGCTTGGCGCCAATTTCTACCCGGAGAATATGACCCGCGAGGAGTTTGAAACGTGGACGAAGGGCCTGACCCCGGCGGCGCGCCAGGATGCCGAAGGCTTCTTCACGCTGATCCGGCGCAACGCGGGCGGCAAGCTCGAAGCGGTCCCCTATAGCAAGGCCTACGCCGCCGATCTCGCCAAGGTGGCGGGGTTGCTGCGGGAGGCTGCCGCGCTCACCGATAACGCGAGCCTGAAGAAGTACCTCACCCTCCGTGCGGACGCGTTCCTCTCGAACGATTACTACGCGAGCGACGTCGCTTGGATGGACCTGGACGCACCGCTCGATATCACCATAGGCCCCTACGAGACTTACAACGATGAGATGTTCGGCTACAAGGCAGCTTTCGAAGCCTATATTACGATTCGCGACGAACAGGAAACCAATAAGCTCTCTTCGTTCTCGGGCAAATTGCAGGAAGTGGAAAACAACCTGCCCATAGATGCGAAGTACCGCAATCCGAAGATCGGCGCATCGGCCCCGATTCGCGTAGTCAACGAAGTGCTGGCGGCGGGCGACGGCGCGCACGGCGTGCGCACGGCCGCGTTCAACCTGCCGAACGACGAACGCGTGGTGAACGAAAAGGGCAGCAAGCGGGTAATGCTGAAGAACATTCAGGAGGCGAAGTTCAACACCATTCTGGTTCCCCTCGCCGCGCGCGTTCTTCCCAAAGCGGCGCAGGCCGATCTCAGCTTCGAATACTTCTTCACACACATCCTGGCTCACGAACTAAGCCACGGCATCGGACCGCATCAAATCCAGGTTGCCGGCCGCGCCACCACGCCGCGCCAGGAATTGAAGGAACTCTATAGCTCAATCGAGGAAGCCAAGGCCGATGTGACCGGCCTCTTCATGCTGCAGTACCTCTTCGACCACGGCCTGGCGCACGGCCCCAACGCCGAACGCCAGCTCTACACCACCTATCTCGCATCCGCGTTCCGCTCGCTGGCTTTCGGCCTGACGGAAGCGCACGGGAAGGGAATGGCCGTCCAACTCAATTACTTCCTCGACAAAGGCGCCGTCACGGCGAACGCGGATGGCACGTTCTCGATGGACCTGGCGAAGTTCAAGACCGCGGTCAGCGGCCTCACGCACGATCTGTTGACCATGGAAGCCGTAGGCGACTACGCCGCCGCCAAGCAGTTGCTGGCGACGATGGCCGTAATCCGTCCGCCGGTGCAAAAGGCGCTCGACGGCGCGAAGAGTCAGGGACTGCCGGTGGATATTGACCCGGTGAACGAGTAGCGGCAAGCGAAATCCATAAACGCCTGGACGCCGTGGGCGGGTTTTCAATACAGGGCAGGCCGGGAGCCCTGCCCCACTCATATCAGTGCTTAAGCTGCGCGCCGAAGCTCTCGCAGGCCGCCCGGATGGTGGTGAGGAAGAGTTCGGCCGCCGGCGAGAGCGTGCGGCCCCGCCTGCGGAAGACGCCGACCTCCCGCTCCAGTTGGGGATTCTTGATGGGCCGCCAATTCAACAGGCGGCGGTCTTCCGCTTGCAGTACCGAAGCGGGCAGTATGGCCACGCCAAGGTTGGCCTTGACCATGCCCAGCGCGCTTATGATGAACGCCGGCTGGGCGACCGGGCCATGGTAGATCTTGACGGCTGCGAGGCCGCGAATTACGTCCGCCCAAATGCTGCTGTCGTCGTCGAGCAGGATCAGGGGAAATGCGGCGAGTTCGGCGAGACTCACCGATCCCTTCTTCTGGAGCGGCGAGCCGCGCGGGAACACGGCGCACATGGGGTCTGCAAACAGCGTTTCGAAGTCGACATCGGGTTCGTTTGTGCGGCGGCTCCCGAGCCCGAAATCGACGTCGCCGGTTCTCACCATGCTGGCGATGCGGTTTCCCAGGCCGTCTTTCAGCCGTATGGAGATGCCCGAGTGCTGCGAATGAAACTCCGAAATCGCCTGCGGCAGAAGGATCGCGAAGAAAGCCGGGTAGGTGGCGATTGCCACCGTACCCTTGGTCTTTCCGGATATGGCATCGATATTCAGAAAGATCGACTCAATCTCGTTCAATGCGCGTTCGAGCGGTCCCGCAAGCTGCTCCCCGATGGGCGTCAACCGTACCGAGCGGGTGTTGCGGTCCAACAGGCGCGCGCCCAGGGCCTCTTCCAACTGCCGGATCTGGACAGTGAATGTGGGCTGCGAGACGTTGAGGGACGCGGCCGCGCGCGTGAAACTGCCGCACTTGGCCGCCGCTACGAACGCCTCCAGATGCTTGAGATCGAACTTCATAGCATCAAAGTACCACCGGAGGGGCCGCGTTGAGCAGCTTGCCGAAAAGACCAAAATACTACCCGCTGTCGATGAACACGGATGCTCGCCGATCTGAAACAGCGTTATTGCCCGCGTTGATCCGCGTTCATCGGCGGCCCGATAGGACCTTTAAAGTACTGCAGCGGCGGCGCCTACGAATCGGACGCGCTCAGTGACTGCACTGGCAGAATTGCCCGTTGGCAGGCGGTAGTTTGCCGGCCAGGAAGGCGGCCACGGTATCTTCGGCCGGGCCGGGCGCTACAAAACGAATGTCGGCGATGCCCGCTGCTTTAAGCGCCTCCGCGGCGCGCCAGCCCATTCCCGCGCAGAGCACCACGTCACATCCGGCTAGCGGTGCAATCAGGCCTGCATGGCCGTGGGATTGGTGCTCGCCGGCATGCTGCGCGCCTTCTCCCGCCCCATGCGAGTGCTGCATCGCATTCTCGCGCAGTTCCCGGCTCATGATCCGGCCGTCTTCAATTTCAAAGACCAGGAACCCGGCGCTGCGGCCGAAGTGCGGGGAAATCGATACGCCGTCGTTGGTGGGTAGTGCAACTCTCATCTGCTTTATCCCTTTCCGTTCTGTAGCTCAAAATATCGATGCGTCATGCCGCTGGTGGCAACGCTAAGCCGGGCGCGATGCCGCGAGGCAGGCTCACTCCGCAGTGCTTTCCTGCTTTCGAGCGGGCGGCAGAAACGCCGACCAGGCGTGCGCGAGTTCGCTGCCATCGAGCGTCGTCAGCGCGGATTCGGCTCGAATCACGCGCCGGGTGCGCTCGACAACACAACCGCGAACTCTGAGCTCGTCTCCCGGCGCCACCGGGCGGCGATACCGCACCCGCAGTTCACCGGTCAGAGCGCGGCCCACGGCGGAAACCGCCTTTGCCATGGCTTCATCCAGCACCGTGGCGACGATGCCGCCGTGGATAATCCCGGGGAATCCCTGCCACGTTTCCGCAGGCATCCAGGAGGCGGCCACCGATCCGTCGGGAGCGGCCTCAAACCTCAGATGCAGGCCTTGCGGATGGTTCGGTCCGCAGGCAAAACATAGGGACTCAGGCTGCGCGTCCGTCTTCAGCATTGTGTTGGCTCGCCCTCCCGGGTCATGACGGACCGCGCATTGCCGACGAATCGCTGCATCGACCCAGACATGTGGTCGAGCACCGTGACCCATTCTTCGAGATGCGCTTCGCCGTGGGCCGTCAGCGTATATACCCGCCTCGCGGGCCCGCTGCCCTCAACATCCCACTCCGAGGTGACGCAACCGTTTACCTCCAATTGCCGCAGCGCCCTGTACAGGGCGGCGACCTCAATTTCGGCATCCGTCAGGGCATGGGCGCGCAGGTCATTGGCCAGTTCGTAGCCGTAAGCGCGGCCCTTCTTCTTGAGAAGGAACAGAAGCACCGGTTCGACGAAGCGGTAGAGGTTGCCCATGGCGCACGAACAGGGATGTTCTCTTCCGTGACGGGGGCAAGTACGGGGCGGCACGTTGCGATTTTCTCCTGAACCGGGAGAATAACATCTTATTACTCGTATGTGCAACTTGCACTGATATACGGCTAGTGTGCCTCTATTTTCGGCACTATTTCGCGCTACTTTTCCACGTATTGAAGAAATCCGCTACATATTTTGAGGTTTGATTGTATGATTATCCCTTAACTTAACTGTTGGGGAACTGGATGCCAAACGGCACGGGACGCGTAGCTACCACACGCGGCAGCGTGAAACTGTGGATTGCCAAGGCGCTGATTTGCGCGGCGGCGGTTTTGCTGGCGGCGGCGCTGTCCGGCCAGGAACCAAAGCCGCTTCCCGGCTCCGGGGAGTGCGTCAATTGCCACGACACGGGCCGCAGTTCAGCGCGCCGGCAGGCGGGCGTGCCGCCTGCCTTCGACGCCGCGGCCCTGCGCGGCTCTCCGCACGCCGAACTCGAATGCAGCGCCTGCCATGCCGATCTTGCCGGGGTCAAGGAGTTTCCCCATTCCGAAAAACTGAAGCCGGTGGATTGCGGATCGTGCCACTCCGACGAGCAGGCGAAATACGCTTCCAGCCTCCATGGCCAGGCGACGGCGCGCGGCGATAAACTCGCGCCCACGTGCAAGACGTGCCACGCCACGCACAATGTGCGGCGCCCTTCGGCCCAAGGCTCGCCCACGTCCGTGATGGAGATTCCCAATCTTTGCGGGCAGTGCCACAAGGAAGGCACCACGGTTTCGCTAACCAGGCAGATTCCGCAGACCAACATTCTGGGGAACTATATGGATAGCATCCACGGCGCCGGCCTATACCAGAAGGGCCTCACCGTGACTGCCGTATGCACCAGTTGCCATACCGCGCATCAGGTGCTGCCGCACACCGATCCGAAATCGTCCATCGCCAAGCAGAACATCGCCGCGACATGCACCAAGTGCCACGCGCAGATCGAGACAGTACACCGGAAGGTGATCCGCGGCGAGTTGTGGGAGAAGCAGCCGCACATGGTTCCGGCGTGCGTGGATTGCCATTCGCCGCACCAGATCCGCAAGGTTTACTACCCGCAGGGAATGGCCGACCTCGATTGTATGCGGTGCCACTCGAATCCCGACCTGAAGACTCTCCGCGCCGGCCAGACGGTGTCGCTATTCGTGAAGACGGATGAGTTGCAGCACTCGCGCCACGCGCGCGTGGCCTGCATCCAGTGCCATACGGGCGGCACGCCCTCCGACGAGCGGCCGTGCAAGACCGTGATCACGAAAGTGGATTGCTCCATCTGCCACGCCGATCAGGTGGCGCAATACCGCAAGAGCACGCACGGGCAGTTGACGGCAAAGGGAAGCCCGGATGCGCCGGAGTGCACCGATTGCCACGGCAGCCACGGCGTACTGGGGAGAGTGGATTCGAATTCCCCCACGTTCGCGCGCAACGTGCCTAACCTCTGCGCCGAATGCCACCGCGCCGGGCAGAAGGCCGCGCTGCGGTATACGGGCAAGCAGCGGAACATCGTGGAGAGCTATAACGAAAGCATCCACGGGCAGGGGTTGCTGAAGGCTGGGCTCACCGTTACCGCCAACTGCGCCGATTGCCACACGGCTCACGAGGAACTGCCGGCCGCCGATCCCGCCTCCAGCGTCAACCGCGCCAACGTGGCCGCTACCTGCGCCAAGTGCCACCGCGGCATCTATGAAGTGTTCACGGCGAGCGTGCACTCGCCCACCTCGCATCCCTCGTCGAAGCCTCTGCCCGTGTGCAACGATTGCCACACGGCGCACGGAATCAAGCGCACCGATCTTTCCGATTTCCGGCTGCACATCATGGACCAGTGCGGCCGCTGCCACCAGGCGATTACGGAGGCCTACTTCGAGACCTACCACGGCAAAGTTTCGAAACTGGGAGGCCTGGAAACCGCCAAGTGCTACGACTGCCACGGTTCGCACGACGTGCTTCCGGTGACCGACCCGCGCTCCCGCCTCAGCCGCGCTAACATCGTCAACACTTGCGGCAGGTGCCACACCGGCTCGCAGCGGCAGTTCGCGGGCTACCTGACGCACGCCACGCACCACGATCCGGTCCGCTACCCCGTCCTGTTCTACACGTTCTGGGGCATGACCACGCTGCTGCTCGGCACGTTCGCCATATCCGGGGCGCACACCGCGCTCTGGCTGCCGCGCTCCCTGCAATACCGCAGGAAGCTGATCCGCGAACACGCCATGGAGGGCACGGTCTGCGTGCGCCGCTTCCGAACCTACGAGCGCAACCTGCACCTTACGGTGGTTACCAGCTTCCTGGGCCTGGCATCGACGGGCATGATCCTGAAATTCTCCTATGCGCCGTGGGCCAGCGTGATGGCGCGGCTGCTGGGCGGGTTCGAAGTCGCGGGTTGGATTCACCGCGTTTGCGCCGTGCTCACTTTCGGTTACTTCGCCGCGCACCTATATGACCTGCGCCGGAAACGCCTCGCGAGCGGGCTGAGTTGGTTCAAGTATCTTACGGGTCCCGACAGCATGCTCTTCAACCGGCACGATTGGGATGAGTTGCGCGGCTCTCTCAAATGGTTCCTGGGCAAGGGGCCGCGTCCCGATTACGGTCGCTGGACCTATTGGGAGAAGTTCGATTACTTCGCCGTGTTCTGGGGCGTCGCCGTGATCGGCGGAACCGGAATGATGCTGTGGTGGCCCACGGTATTCACGCGCGTGCTGCCGGGGTGGGCCATCAACGTGGCCACCACTATTCACAGCGATGAAGCCTTGCTGGCCGTTGGCTTCATCTTCACGGTGCACTTCTTCAACACGCATTTCCGGCCGGAGAAGGTCCCCATCGATACGGTCGTATTCACCTGCGGCACGCCGCTTGAAGAGTTCAAGCAGGACCGTCCCAGGGAATACGCGGAGATGGTGGCGAGGGGAGAGCTTGAGCAGAATTTGATGCCGGCGCCTACGCCGCTCGCCGCCAAGGTGTGGCGGCGCCTGGGCTTCACGGCGCTGGGGATTGGGCTGACGTTGATTGCGTTGATTGTCTACGCAATGCTGTTCGCGTACAGGTAGACGGAGTAGTGTAGTGCGGCGCAAATGTTATCGGCCGTTGGCGAACTCCGCAAAACGGGGACTGGCTCGAATTTCGCCGATTTTGCGAAACTTCGTGCCTGTACCCGGTTTGCCCTTCCGCGCCGCTTACGGGACACAATTTGCGCCGCACCACACTGGCTCGGGGAAGATGCATCACGCTGGGCGGCTCTCTTAACTCAATTCGATTTGGAGGTGAACTCACCCATGGGCATGGTAAATACGGCGGCGCCGGTCTTGCTGGCGGTTGCCTGGAGCCTGGCATCCTGCTCGGACGCCGGGAGCAACACGGCCGCCGTTCCCGAATCGGAACAGGTGGTCCGGACGGAGCTGAAGACTCTCTACATGGCCGCAAGCGCCGCGCCTCCGCAATCGGCGGCGCAGCAGCAAATCATCCTGAAGATGGCGCAGCAGGCATCGAACGGGAAGGAAGCGCTGCTAACCGTACAGGCATCGGCCGGCGTATTCCCGCCCAACGGCGGTCCGCAGGACAAGGCGCGAGAGAACGATGTGCATGGCATCGTGACCGACAAGTTGATGCGCTTCGGGACTCTGGAGCAGCTAATCGAATGCGCGCGCCATGACGCCGTAGCCCAGAGCAACGCACGCCAATTCGTTCAGCGCATGTTCGAGTTGGCCGGCGGCACGCAGGACCAAGCCGTCTGGTACCGCATCCGTGCCGCCGCATTCCACCTGAAGCTAGGAGACATGGTAAGCGTGGCCCAAGCCAAGCTGGACCAACTCTCCGCCAAGTAGAGTGGATTAGGGATCTTACGGGCGGCAGTTTATCTGCGCCGACCATTTACGTGCGTGCTTTCGCCCAATCGGAATTACTTGCGTTCCGCCTCGCGCTTCAGCCAGGCGTCGCACGAGGGGAAGGGAAACACGACTTCGATGTGGTCAATGCTCATGTCGCCCGCAACCGAATAAGGTGTCGAGTCTAGAAAAGCGGCCCATCCATTGGGATTGAACTTCGCTCCGAACTGGGGACAAGCGCCCTCCTGGCCGCGCAATATCGAGATCTGTCCCGTCAGTTGGCCCGGTCGTTCGGCGAGGATCTGTATCACGAAATTACCATCAGAGTTCGTACGTCCATATTGCACGTAGCGGCTGTTGTCCCCACGGAAGGCGAGCGATTGATCCGCTAATGGAACGCCGTTGCTGAAGGCGAGTCGGCCGCGCAGTTCAATACGGCGGGCAAGTTCCGGCACATGAATATCGATTCCGTCCAGGCGCTGGCCTGCGACGACAGTCAGTACACCCGCCTTGCCTATGTCGGGCGTGCCGGGATAATACAGCCGGCCGAACGGCGCGGCAGTAGTCATCCGTCCGTCACGGTTCGCGACGATGCGGTAGCTACCCGGCGGCATCTGGTCGAGTACATACGAGCCGTCGGCTTTCGTGCAACCGAAGATTCGTCGAGCGTTTTCGGAATCCCCCTGAAGGGGGTCGATCTCAAGGCAAATGCCTGCCATTGGGCTACCATTTGGTTCAAGAACTCGACCAGAGAGCCGCGTGTCGGGAGCGAGGTCAAAGGTGAATCCGTTGCCCGAGTCAGCGGTCACTTCCAATTGCGTATCTTCGTCCGCATGCGAGTTTTCGCGCGGCTGAACAATGTTCTTTCCATAGGGGATGGGAAAACGCAGTATCGTTCCCTTCGGGTAGTCAATTCTGATCGTGTAGACGCCTGGCCGCAAATTACGGAACTCGTAGAGTCCCTCCGTGTCCGTGATGGTTTCGTACGAGGCCGAGGCGCCAATGGCGCGCACTCGCACTCCCCCTAACCTGCGATTCAGGTGAAACCCCTGAACGGGGTCATCCTCCCACAATTCGACCGTCCCCGAAACCCTGTTGCCTTGCGCCGCTGCGGGAAGCCCACGCAGGAATTTCAGATCGTCCGCGGCATCGCTGATAGAGTGATTGCGAGAGCAGGCGGGCGCCACCCAGGTGTCCTGCTCCTTGCCGGGGTGGAGATAGAACAAGAGCTCCGTACCCTCGCGAAATCCTCCGAAGCAGCTACTGAACTGATCGCGCAGCACGAGCACCTGATCTGTCTTTACTCCCTTAAACGGTTCGGTGACTCGCACCCACGCAGTTTGTGTAAGGGACGTGAGGGGCCCGTTCGTTATCTTTGGGTCGGTCTTGTCGACGGTTCCGACGAATACCAGGGGAGCCTCCAGCCAGGCGTCTTTTGCCGACGGATAGGCCCCACAGCTACAGGCCCATGCGGGCGCACAGATGATCGCAAGCAGGATTAACTCACGCATCTTGACCTTTCGATACTACCCCATATTTGACACCAATCTGAACAAATCAGGTGCGATCAGGCCGGAACGTACCGCTTGACCGAGATGCTCCGCGCACGCTCGCGGGTCTTCGCAACGTCATAGGCCAGTTGCATGCGCAGAAGGTGATTCATGTCCGAACCAAACGCTTTTTCGATGCGAAGCGCCATTTCCGGCGTCAGTGCGGCCTTGCCGCGGAGAAGATCGGAAAGCGTGGCGCGGCGCACTTTCAGAACCTCGGCCGCCTTCGATACGTTGAGGCCGAGGGGTTCGATGATCTCGGTCTTGATCAGGTCGCCCGGATGGGGCGGGTTCTTCGTGGGCATGACGGGCCTCCTAATGGTGGTCGATCAAGTCACTATCGCTGGCAGCGTCCGCCTGTTCGTCGTGGCGGCCCATCATTTCCGGCTGTCTTCCAGTGTGTACGGTTGTACCGTACACGTCAAGGATTCCGATTGTCGGGTGGGGGCTGAGAACGCCTGCGATGCCGGCGCAGTCGGGCGGTCTCGTTCCCCTTAGAACCGGGAAACAAGGCTCTCCGCCTGGTCACCACGCAGTCATGGCTTCGGCCCCGCGGGTCAACCAGCTGCGCGCGCGATGCCTCGCAGCGTCTGCTCGTAACCGCGCGCCATGTGCGTGCCGAGAACATCGAAGAAACGGCCGAGCCGGCGCGCGATCTGCTCCTCTGCGTATATATCTACCGGAGTCCTCGATGGGACCTCGTCTTCGATGTAGTCCAGAATCTTTTCCCGGATCAGATAGAGGCCGCGCAGCGCCTGGTGAAGCGGAATCTTTTCCTCCGCCATCAACCGTCCCAGGCGTTCGTAGCGATGCTCCAGTTCCGTGCCGCCGCCCTGGGTAAGCCAGCGGTCCAAGTGTTCGAGCAGGTTGCGGCCCCACTCGCGCAGTTCGCTTTCAAACGCCGCGCGGATCTGGGCCATTTCGGGATCGCGCCGGAACTCCTCCACAACGCGGTCAAGGATCTGTTCCCGGTGCCGTTCGATGAGGTTAACGAGCTTGCCGGATATCATGGCCCGCCTCCCTAGCCGTATCCTATGCCAAAAGGGAGAATGAAAACAGTGAATATTCACCCATTGACCTGTCTATAACTGTAGGGTTGAGACTGGAAGGAGCCGGGTATGCCGTTGACTGTAAGCGACATGGCGCGCGCCTGCGGATTGAGCCGCGCCGCCATTCTTTATTACGAATCCGCGGGGCTGCTGAAGGCGGCCCGGAGAACTCCTTCCAACTACCGGGTCTACACGGAGAAGGAACTGGCCCAGTTGCGCCGGATCAGGGCCTATCGCGAGGCAGGGCTGACTCTGGCCGATATCCGCAGCCTTCTTGGGGAAGCGCGCGGCGACGCGGCAGGGGTTTTACAGCGCCGGTTGGCAGAGGTGAGCAAGGAAATCGAAAGGCTTCGCGGCCATCAACGGGACATTGCGCGGCTGTTGAAACAAACCAGTCAATTGAGGAGATTGCCGATGATTACGAAAGACAAATGGGTATCCGTGATGCGCGCCGCCGGCTTCACCGA
>CAIYHG010000006.1 GCA_903925975.1 uncultured Acidobacteriia bacterium
ATACGGAGGCTGCCAGGCTTCCGGCAGTCTATCGGATTGAAAGAAAAGCGGTTCTGCGAAATGCCCCCGTGCCTGCCCCGGTGCTCTCAGTAAACTCCCGCTAGTGGTCTGCCCAACGCCGCAAACCGCTCTGGCCGCCGACGCAGGCGACACAAAGCGATCGCCTGCGCCACTCAGCAGCGGAGCCGGAACCAAAGCCGGAAGAGCCGCCTTCGTTCCGGCGACCGCCGGCTCGAAAGCCGGCGGCGGGCTGAAAGCCCGCCCCACGAGGCTGCTGCAATTCGTCTCGCGCGGAGAAGATTCTACGCTGCTGTAGTACTCAGCAGCGCAGCCGCAGACCACCAGAACATAAACCAGGTCTTACGCTTTGGCCAGGGCTATCCAAGTGGCATGGGGCGGAAGCGCGTGTCCTACTTCAGGAATTCAGGCCGACCTTGCACTGGTGCTCCGCCAGAGCCTGGCGCTCTTGCGGACGATAGGCGCTGGTGCGGAGAGCCAGTTCGTCGAAATCCACCTGGTGCGCGTCGAACTCGGGGCCTTCGACACAGGCGAAGCGCACCTTCCCGCCCACGGTGACGCGGCATCCGCCGCACATGCCCGTGCCGTCGATCATCACGGGATTCAGGCTGGCGAACGTGCGTACGCCCCACTCGCGAGTGAGATTCGCCGCCGCGCGCATCATCGGGATGGGGCCAATGACATGGGCCAGGGCGGGCAACGCGGGCCGGGAGGCTTGCCACGCCGCCATGAACTGCACCACGTTGCCGTGGAATCCCGTGGATCCGTCGTCGGTGGCCCACACAACCTCGTCGGCGGCCTGCTTCAGTTCCGCGTCCAGAATGATGTGCGCCGCCGAACGCGCGCCGCACAGCGCGGTCACATAGTTACCGGCTGCTCTGAAGGCGCCCGCCACCGGCAGCAATTCCGCCACGCCAACGCCGCCGCCCACGCAGAGGACCTGCCCCACCTTCTCGACCGCCGAAGCCTCGCCGAGCGGTCCGACCACATCCGCCAGGAATTCGCCCTCCTGCTTTCCGACGGCGACCCGGCTGGTCTTGCCGAGGGCCTGGATCACCATGACGATGCTTCCGCGCGTGGTGTCCCCGGCCACCAGAGTAAGCGGTATTCGCTCACTGTCCTTGTCCGGCCGGATGATGATGAACTGCCCGGGCTTCCAGTGCTTCGCGATGCGCGGCGCCTCCACTTCCAACCAGGCGATTTCCGGCGTCAGCTCGCGCTTCTTCAGAATTCGGTTCACTGTCTTCCCTCCAACGCGAGAGTGCCTTCAATCGACTTGCCCGCCTCGGCCTCGCGCTTTTCGGTGAGCGCAAGGTGAATCGCCTTGGCGGCATTTCTTCCGTCCTGCATGGCCTGGATCACGGTGGCCCCGCCGCGCACGACGTCGCCGCCGGCGAACACCAGCGGGATGCTCGTCTGGCCGGTGGCATCGACGACGATCTTGCCTCGCTTGGCGATCAGCTCGGGGGTCGCGCGCTGGAGAGTGGGATTCGGACTTTGCCCGATGGCCGCGACAACCGTGTCCACGGGAATGCGGTACTCCGACCCCGGAATCGGGACCGGCGACGGCCGCCCCGAATCGTCCGGCTCGCCGAGCTTCATCCGGATGCACTCCATTTCGCGCACGGCGCCCGTCTCGTCGCCGAACAGCCGCACCGGCGCGGCCAGGAACTCGAAATGCACTCCCTCTTCTTCGGCGTGTTCGATCTCCTCGATGCGCGCGCGCAATTCGGCCCGCCCCCGGCGAAACAGGATGGTGGTTTCGCTGCCAAAACGGCGCCCCCAGCGGGCCGCGTCCATCGCGGAGTTGCCGCCGCCAATGACGACCACGTGCTTGCCCACCCGCACCGGCGTGTCCACGGCGGGGAATTCGTTCGCATGCATCAGGTTGATCCGGGTCAAGAACTCATTGGCCGTGTACACGCCGATGAGATTCTCTCCAGGGATGCCCATGAAGTGCGGCAGGCCGGCGCCCGTGCCCACGAACACCGCCTCATAGCCTTCTTCGAACAGTTCCTCGAGCGTCGCGGTTTTGCCCACGATGAAGTCGGTGACAAACTCGACGCCCATCTTCTGCAATCTCTCGATCTCGCGATTGAGAATCGCGCGCGGCAGACGGAAGTTCGGAATGCCGTACGCCAGCACGCCCCCGAGTTCGTGCAGCGCTTCGAACACCGTCGCGCGGTATCCGTTGCGGACCAGATCGTTCGCTGCAATAAGACACGCGGGCCCGCTGCCAACCAGCGCGATCTTCGGCCCTTGCGGCTTCAAGTTCGGCGCGTTCAGGCAGGGCTGCGTTTGTAGGTTGTAGTCCGCCACGAACCGCTCCAGCGAACCGATGGCCACCGGCTCCAGCTTCTTGCCGAGCAGGCATACCTTTTCGCAGAACAGCTCGTGCTGGCAGACTCTTCCACACACGCCGGGAAACGGAGTCTGTTCGGCGAGCACCTCGAACGCCGCGCCGAAGTCGCCCTCCACCATCGGGCGGATAAACGCCTTGATGTCAATATGCAACGGGCAGGCATCCACGCACGTGGGGTTCTTACAGTCCAGGCAGCGGCGCGCCTCGATTAAAGCCTGTTCCAGTTCGAAGCCCAAAGCCACCTCGGCGCTGCTCTTGATGCGCTCCTCGGGTGCGAGCACGGGCAATGTCTGGCGGGGCGCCTTAGGGTTCCGTTTGCGGGTCATTTCGCTCATATCTGGGTCACACCTCGCTGACGGGGGACGTTGCTGGTCTTCTTCTGCTAACTTCCAGCGTGGATTCTGACGGGCAGCAATTCCACTTCCATTCTAATCGGAAATCCTAGCGAGATCCTCTAGGGCCAGTTTACCAGTGTAAATTGCCATTCCCAATGCCGCGTGAACGTTCATTCGCTGGAGCTCGCGGACCTCTTCGATCGTCGTAATCCCTCCGGCGAAGGAGCGGGGCGATTTCAACCGCGGCGTGAGGCGGGGGCGGTGGTAGGGGATTCCCTGCTGGGCCGGGACGAACCAGTTGCCCGGGGGGCGCCGCGCTTCTCGATCAGACGTGTGATCTCCGAACCAGGCGGTTCGGCACGACCATCACAGTCTGGCCCCGCGATTGGAATGAGTGCTTGTCTTCAGCGGCTGCATCGTCTTCGGTCTGACCCTCGTAGTCCTCCAACA
>CAIYHG010000007.1 GCA_903925975.1 uncultured Acidobacteriia bacterium
AGCCCGCCTCCCGACAAATGCAGAACCTCGCTCGCTCCAGTTGGCAGCCCAATTAGCCGCCGAATCCCCGAGCAATCGCAGAAACGCTGGTGCATGCCGCCGCTCGGCTGAGTTCCCTCGCGCTTACGGACGGATTACGGTTGGCCTGAACTCCGCGATTCCAGCTGAACGGTTCTCTTCTTCGTGTTAGACTCGCTGGGGTCAGGTGCTCGGGCGTTCCAATCGCCCTGCCCCGGTCACGATCAGTTGGAGTCGCCGTGCCGAAGCCTCAGCGTGTCAAGAGCGGTTCTCCGCCTCCGATGAAACGGTCCGCAGCCGGCCGCTTCAAGAAGGTTGCCTCTTACGGATTCAGCCTCTTGCTAATAGGCGCGTTCCTGGGAATCGTCAACTATTACCTTGGGCGCCGCTCGGCCCCCGCCGCGGCAAAGGTCGTATTTGGACGGAATACGGTGTATTACCTAGGGTCGGCCACAAGAGAGGAAGCCACGGCTTTAGGTCAAACGCTCGCCGCGATTGGGGTCTTTCACGATAGCGGGTCCGATGTCACTTTGCGGAAGGATCCGGGATTGACGGTCATATCCTTCGTCTGCGGAGAGGATGCTTTCACCAGCCGAGACGCGCTGTTCGGATATGAGCAGGTCGGGCGCCGGATCGCAGACTCGGTGGGCGGCTTCCCGATCACCATTCGCCTGGTGGACCAACGCGCCAGAGACCGCAGGGACATTCGGGTTGGCCGGGCCGTCATCGGACGGAACGACGTGATCCTCTACTTCGGCGGGGCGACCGCTCAGGATGCCTTGGCCGTGGGCGAGATTCTCAAGGCCGGCCAGTACTTCACGGATGATGGGGCAACGGTTCTTCTGAGCCAAGAGGATGCGTTGACGATCTCATTCGTGGCAACCGAACAGGCTTGGACGCGCCCCGAATCCTACAAGTTCTTTCAGAACCTCGCCCGGCAGGCCGCGGCCGCAATGGGCGGCTTGCCCATCACGCTCCGCTTCCTGGATAGTTCCCTGCACACGCAAAAGGAATCACAACTGGAGTAAGTCGCCTCGCGCCGACCCAGCATTGCCCGGCCGCGCCTCCGGCCCGGGCGCAGCCGTCCTTGCCACTGCGCGCCTCGCTACAATACGCTCATGATCGCTCTACTGCGCGGAGTGCTCGTCGAGAAACACCCGAACCAGGCGGTCGTTGAGACCGGCGGGGTGGGGTATGACGTCACGATCCCGGTTTCCACGTTCACCCACTTGCCGGATGCGGGCGGGGAAGTGCGGCTGCGCATCCATACGCACGTCCGCGAGGACGCACTGTCCCTCTATGGCTTCCTCACGCAGGATGAGAAGTCGCTGTTTGAAAAGCTCATCGCCGTGAGCGGCATCGGGCCGAAGCTCGCGATCACGATTCTCTCCGGGCTGCCCGCGGTGGAGTTGATCGGTTCGATCCGGCGGGGCGAGGTGGAACGGCTGGTGCGCATCCCGGGCATCGGCAAGAAGACCGCAGAACGCATGGTGCTGGAACTGCGCGATAAACTGCCCGCGCCTTCGGGAGACGAGCAGGCCACTCCCGCGGCTCCGGCTCTTTCGGCGGTGGATCAGGACGTGCTTTCGGCGCTGCTCAACCTGGGCTGCGGGCGTCCCCAGGCGGAGGCCGCCGTGCGCAAGGCCAAGGCCGCGGGCGCTCCCGCGGATTTCGAGCCGCTATTTAGGCGCGCGTTGGAACTGGTACGGTAAGCTGGTAGCACATGCCCGACCGGCAACTGATTTCCGGCTCCCAACAGGCCGAGGATGTACAGTTCGAAGCCGGACTGCGGCCGCGCCGGTTGGCCGATTTTACCGGTCAAAGTAAACTCAAAGAGAACCTCTCGATTGCCATCGAAGCCGCCCGCATGCGCGGTGAGGCCATGGACCACGTGCTGCTCTACGGGCCTCCGGGGCTGGGGAAGACTACGCTCGCGGCCATCATCGCCGAGGAACTGGAAGTCCCCATCTCCGCTACCTCCGGGCCGGTGCTGCAGAAGAAACTCGACCTCACCGGCATCCTGAGCAACATCCGCGCGCGCCAGGTTTTCTTCATCGACGAAATCCACCGCCTGTTTCCCGACGTGGAGGAGATGCTCTACTCGGCGCTTGAGGATTTCCGCGTGGATATCCTGGTCGGCGCGGGGCCGGGCGCGCGCACGCACTCGCTCCCCATGCCCAAGTTCACGGCCATCGGCGCCACCACGCGCCAGGGCCTGGTGAGCGCTCCGCTGCGCGGCCGTTTCGGCCTGGTGCTGCGGCTCGATCCTTATAAGGTAGAGGAATTGAAGCTCATCGCCCTCCGCTCGGCCGCCCTGTTGGACGTGGATACCGAGGAGGGCGCGGCCGAAGAGATCGCCCGCCGCTGCCGCGGGACGCCGCGCATCGCTAACCGGCTGCTGCGGCGCGTGCGCGACTATGCGCAGGTGCGCGCCGAAGGCAAGATTACGCTCGCCGTCACCCGCACGGCCCTGAACCTTCTGGACGTGGACCGCTACGGCTTGGACGAGATCGACCAGAAGATCATGCTGACGATCCTCGAAAAATACCGCGGCGGCCCGGTGGGCGTAGGCACCATCGCCGCCTCGATTTCGGAGGAGCCCGACACCATCGAGGAAGTCTATGAGCCGTACCTGCTCCAGCTCGGCTTCCTCAACCGCACGCCGCGCGGCAGGGTCGCCACGGAGCTGGCGTACGACTACTTCAACGTCAAGCGCAAGCCGCGCAATAACGATCAGCCGGCGCTGTTCTAGCCGTGAAAACCATCTATCTAAGTTTGGGGTCGAACATCGGGAACCGTGAAGGCAATTTGCGGGCGGCCATCGCGCAGCTTCAAGCGCCCGACCTGCGCGTCCTGCGCGTTTCGCCCGTCTATGAAACCGCGCCGGTGGATTATACGGATCAGCGTTGGTTTTTGAATCTGGCGGTGGAAGCGGAAACCGATCTGTTTCCGATGCAGTTGCTCAAGCGTGTGGGAAAGATTGAGCGCGTGCTGGGGCGGGTCCGCACCGTGGCCAAAGGGCCGCGCGCCATCGATATCGACATTCTGCTGTACGGCAGCGCCGCGGTGCGCACGCCGGAGTTGGAGATTCCGCACCCGCGCATCGCGGAGCGCCGCTTCGTGCTCGCGCCGCTTGCCGATCTCGTGCCGGAACTGCGCCACCCCATCACCCGCAAGACCGTCCGAGAACTGTTGGACGCCGCGCCGCAGCAGGCCGTGCGGCGGGTCGGGGAGTTGGCGTAGTGCGTTCGATGCTTCTACATTTCAGCGCGGGGCGTGCTGGATTGAGGTGGGGCAGGCGGTTTCGCCTGCCATCGGATGCGGCAGGCAAAACCGCTCGCCCCACGGCGTGCGTCATGATGGGCACATCCGGAAAGGGCCAGTGCTAGACGTCCACGCCGCGCTGAAGAAGTACTGGGGCTACGATACGTTCCGCCCCATGCAGGAGCGCATCGTCGAATGCCTGATGCAAGGCAGCGACGTGGCCGTGATCATGCCCACCGGCGGCGGCAAGTCCCTGTGCTACCAGTTGCCCGCGCTGGCGCTGGGAAAAACGGTTGTGGTGATCTCCCCGCTGATCGCGCTCATGCAGGACCAGGTGGCGCAATTGGCCGATATGGGCATTCCGGCCGCCGTCATCAACAGCTCGCAATCGAACGAAGACCAGCGCGCCACGATGCGCGCCGCCGAACAGGGCGCGTTCCGGCTGCTCTATATCTCGCCCGAACGCCTCGCGCGCGCCGACACCGCCGCCTGGCTGCGGCGCCTGCCGCTGGCGTTCTTCGCCATCGACGAAGCGCATTGCATTTCCGAGTGGGGACACGAGTTTCGCCCGGAATACCGCCAGCTCAGTTCGCTGCGCCTCCACTTTCCGGATATGCCAATCGCCGCGTTCACGGCCAGCGCCACGCGCCGCGTGCGGCAGGATATCCTCGATCAACTGCGGCTTCGCACGCCGCAGAAATTCATAGCGAGCTTCCACCGCGCCAACCTTCGCTACGTGGTGCGCCAGTGCGATAAGCAATCGCACGCGCGCCTGCTACTGGCGGGGTTGCGGGCCTACAAGGGAGAGAGCGTCATCGTCTACGCGCCCACCGTCGCCACCGTCGAGGAAACGGTGGATTCGCTGGCCGACCGCGGCATCGCCGCCGTGCCCTACCACGGGCAGATGGAAAATGCCGACCGCCGCCGCAACCAGGAACGGTGGATGAATGACGAAGTCCGCGTGCTGGTGGGCACCGTCGCGTTCGGGCTGGGCATTAACAAGCCCGGCGTGCGGGCGGTGATCCACATGGCGCTGCCGAAATCGATCGAGCAGTATTACCAGGAGGCCGGACGCGCCGGGCGCGATGGCCTGCCCGCCGATTGCGTGCTGCTCTGGAGGCCCAAGGACGCGGGACTGCTGGCGTATTTCATCGAGAAACTCCAGGACCCCGCGGAAAGGGAGCGCGCCTGGCAGCGTTATCACACCGTGCGCGGCTTCGCCGAAAGCGACCGCTGCCGCCATTTGCAGGTCTGCCAGCACTTCGGGCAGACGCCGAAATGGGAGCGCTGTGAGATGTGCGACGTCTGCGGCAACTCGCCTGCCTGGGTGACGGCTCCGGTGGAGGAAGAACGCCCCAAGAAGAAGGGGAAGAAGACTGCCGCGTCCAAGGCCGCCGCGCCGAAGCCGGTTGTTGCGGTGAAGCCCGCAGCACCCGTGAAGACCGGCGCCGCGAAGCCTGCCGTTACCGCTCCCGCGCCGCGCATTGCCGTGCCGCCTCCCCCCGATGCCGAACTGCTCGAGCTATTCAAGGAATGGCGGCGGGAAACCGCGAAGCGGGCCTCGGTTCCGGCGTACGTGGTGCTCAGCGATGCGGCGCTCGAAGACCTGTGCCGCAAGAAGCCTGCCAACCTGCGCGAACTGCTTTCGGTGTCGGGCATCGGCGAACGCAAAGCCGAGCTGTATGGCCGCGGGATCTTCGCCGTCTTCGAAACTTTTGCCAAGGGAGCGCGCGCGGCCGCGCAGAAAGCCGTGCAGATCTCGCCCGCCGAAGAAACGCTGCGGCTGATCGCCGAGGGCAAGAGCTTTGAAGAGATCGCAGCGATTCGCGAGCGCAAAGTTGAGACGGTAGTGAATATGGTTGCCGATCTGGTGGAGAAAGGCCGTCTGAAGTTCCAGGTGGAGTGGGTTGGCGAAGCGAACCTCGACACGATTCAGGAAGTGATCGCGCGGTTGGGCTCGCAGTGGCTGAAACCGCTACGCGAGGCGCTGCCGGCGGAGATCACTTACGAGCAGATACGGCTGGCGGTGGCCTTCGCCCGGAGCAGGGAAGAGCAATAGGCGGAAGCGGCGGGTGTGGGGGGCGATGAACTCGTTTCCGGTAAGTCGCTTGAAATGTTACGGTTGTCGATTTTCCGTTGCTGGGAGAAGCTAAAGTGCCCTGTCCTGGACTGCCGTAACTACTACGGGATGTTAAAAAGTCCGAATATCGGCCCTAACTGGGGTGCTTGGAGATATAATTGCAGCTAATCAGGGCCAACGAGGTAAGCCTGCACTATTTGCTCTGTGAGATTGGGGTTTTACTAAATGCGAAGTGAAATTACACGCCGAAATTTGCTGAGATTAGCCGGGGCTGGATCGCTGGTTGGTCCGGCAGCGATGTATGCACAGCAAGCGCCCGCAGGGGCGCCTGGGCGGGGAGCCGGAGCTGGCGCCCCTGGAGCTGGAGCCCCTGGAGCGGCGCCGCGCGCGCCGCAGGCCGGGAACCCGGATCCGTTCACAGTGCCGGTGAAGCCGATGAGCCCCGTGGGCTATCGTTCGGCTGTCAGCCTGATCAAGGGCGATAACCGCCGGAAGATGGTCTACGACGCGCTCGTGGCCATCGATGACCAGATCAAGCCCAAGCTGAAGCTGAAGAAGTACGTGCTCATCAAGGTCAACATGACGAGCGTCGATGTGCAGCCTGCATCGACCCATCCGGACGCCATCCGCGGCATTCTGGATTATCTCGCCCCCCGGTTCAAAGGGCCGATTATGATCGGCGAGGCTTCGTCGGCGGATACGACGCTGGCTTACAACAACTTCAAGTACCCGGAACTGGTCAACGAGTTCAAGAAGCAGAAGGTCACGCTGAACGATTTCAACGTGGAAGGCAAGTACGAGGTGATTCCGACCATCGATAGCGATGTCCACATCACGCCGTGCCGCGTGGCCGCCCGTAACATGGACAAGGACGCGTTCATTATCTGCGCGGCCATCCCGAAGACGCACGATTCGATGATCATGACCGGCGCCGTGAAGAATATGACGATGGGCGCGGGTCTTCGCACTCCGGCCGGGGCCTCCTCGCCATGGAGCGATAAGCGCAGAATCCACGTTCGCGGCTATCAGCAACACACCATGAACCTCATGATGGTGGCCTCGAAGATTGGGCCTCAGTGGGGCGCCGCGGTGTTGGACGGCTACCAGACCATGGAAGGCAACGGCCCGATTCGCGGAGACCTTGTTGATCACCGTATCGCTCTGGCCTCGACGGACTATGTGGCGGTCGACCGTGTGGCGACGGGCTGCATGGGCCTCGATCCGAACCTGATCGGGCACATCCAATACTGCGCCGCGATCGGCCTGGGCAACTTCGATATTTCGAAGATCGACGTGAGGGGTGAAACCATCGCGTCGGTTCAGCGAACCTACAAGCACCACCAGAATTGGGACACGCAAACCAAGTGGCCCGGCCCTCTGCTTCCGACTGCGCCTCAGCCGGCCGGCAGACAAGGCTAGAACCAGCTTAGGGGCGCGAGTGCGCCCCTGACTTACCGCCGCCCGTCGGCGGAACTGCTTGAATCCTCAGGAAATGGCCGTAACTTGCGCCGGTGGCGCTGGTTGCGGCCTAACCCCACCCTCGTAGAATTAATCAGAAGATCCACTCCGATAAGTGACTAATAGGCATATAATTGCTGCGTACCGGGAGGAAGTGCAGTCCTGGATTATCCGCTCGCAGTGAGGATTGGGGTTTAACTATATGCGAAGTGAAATTACACGCCGGAATGTGCTGAGATTAGCCGGGGCCGGATCGCTGGTTGGCCCGGCAGCGTTATACGCGCAACAAGCGCCCGCAGGGGCGCCTGGAAGGGGAGCCGGAGCTGGCGCCCCTGGAGCTGGAGCCCCGGGAGGCGCGGCTGCGCGGGGCGGAGGTGGCGCGGGTGGCGCTGCGAACCCGGAACCGTTCACGGTGCCGGTGAAGCCGATGAGCCCTGTGGGCTATCGTTCGGCAGTCAGCCTGATCAAGGGCGATAACCGCCGGAAGATGGTCTACGACGCGCTGATGGCCGTCGATGACCAGATCAAGCCCAAGCTGAAACTCAAGAAGTACGTCCTGATCAAGGTCAACATGACGAGCGTCGATGTACAGCCTGCATCGACCCACCCGGATTGCATCCGCGGCATTCTGGATTATCTCGCCCCCCGGTTCAAGGGGCCGATTATGATCGGCGAGGCGGCGTCGAACGATACGACGCTGGCTTTTAATAACTTCAAGTACCCCGAGTTAGTCTCCGAGTTCAAGTCGCAGAAGGTAACCCTGAACGATTTCAACTTGGAAGGCAAGTACGAGGTGATTCCGACCATCGATAGCGATGTGCACATCACGCCGTGCCGGGTTGCCGCCCGCAATATGGATAAGGACGCGTTCATCATCTGCGCCGCCATCCCGAAGACTCACGATTCGATGATCATGACCGGCGCCGTGAAGAACATGACGATGGGCGCGGCGATTCGCACTCCCGCCGGCGCGACCTCGCCATGGAGCGATAAGCGCAGAATCCACGTCCGCGGCTATCAGCAGCACACCATGAACCTCATGATGGTGGCCTCGAAGATCGGCCCCCAGTGGGGCGCGGCGGTGTTGGACGGCTACCAGACCATGGAGGGAGCCGGCCCGATTCGTGGAGACCTGATCGATCACCGTATCGCCCTGGCCTCCACGGACTATGTAGCGATCGATCGCGTGGCGACGGGCTGCATGGGCCTCGACCCGAACCTGATCGGGCACATCCAATACTGCGCCGCAATCGGGCTGGGCAACTTCGATATTTCGAAGATCGACGTGCGCGGTGAGACCATTGCCTCGGTTCAGCGAACTTATAAGCACCACCCGAATTGGGACACGCAAACCAAGTGGCCCGGCCCGTTGACGCCGGCCGCGCCGCAGCAACCCGGCCGGCAAGGCTAGAGTTGAACCGGTTAAAGGGGGCGCGAGCGCGCCCCCAACTCACCGCCGGGCCCGGCCCGGAAGTGCTTGAATCCTCAGGAAATGGCCTGAATGGACGCCCCCCGAGCCCGTACAGGTGTACCCTTGCCCGCCATTAATAATCAGAAAACCAGCTCCGATTAGGGTCAATCGACATATAATTGCTGCTTACCGGGAAGAAGTGTAGTCTCGGATAATCCGCTCCACAGGGAGAATCGGGAGTCTTTTGAGTTATGCGACATATATTTTCACGCCGAGATTTGCTTAGATTTGCCGGGGCTGGCGTGGTGGCCTGCCCGGGAATGTTGTCTGCACAGCAACAGCCTGCTCCTGGTGGTGCGCCTGGCGCGGCCGGCCAGCGGGCGCCATCAGCTGCCAACCCTGACCCATTCGCGGTGCCGGTCAAGCCGCTCATTCCGCTGGCCAGTCGGTCCACAGTCAGCCTGGTTAAGGGCGAGAACCGCCGGAAGTTGATCTTCGATGCGCTCGTGGGCATCGACGCCGATCTCAAGCCCGCCCTGGCACGCAAGAAGTATGTGCTCATCAAGGTCAACATGACGAGCGTTACTAACCAGCTCGCATCGACCCATCCGGATACGATCCGCGGCATTATGGATTATCTCGCCCCGCGGTTCAAGGGTCCGGTGATTGTCGCCGAGGCCGCGTCGAATGACACGATCGTCGCTTACGACAACTTCAAGTTCAACCCACTGGTGGCCGAGTTCAAGTCGCAGAAACTGAGCCTGCTCGATTTCAACCTGGACGGCAGCTACGTCATCTCGCCGACCATCGATGGCAACGCCCACTTCACGCCGTGCCGCATCGCTGCCCGGCTGGTGGATACGGATGCGTTTGTGCTCAACGCCTGCATCGCGAAGACTCACAACGCGGTGATCTACACCGGCGCCGTGAAGAACATGTCGATGGGCGCGCCGCTGCGCACCCCCGGCAAAGTCACCGCCGCATGGAGCGACAAGCGGAGAGTCCACGTCACTCCCAATCAGATGCACCAGTACAACCTGTTCCTGGTGGCGCAGAAGCTTTCGCCGAATTGGGGCGCCGTTATCCTGGACAACTACGAGGGTATGGAAGGCAACGGTCCCACCAGTGGCGACCTGGTGCCGCACCGCATCGCCATGGCCTCCAGGGATTACATCGCGGCCGACCGCGTGGCTGTGGAAGCCCTGGGCATGGATGCCAATCGGATGGGGTACCTGCAATATTGCGCAGCGGTTGGCATGGGTAACTACGACCTGAGCAAGATCGACGTGAAGGGCGAAACCATTGCGGCCGTGAAGCGCACCTACAAGCCGAGCCCGAGTTTCGAGAGGCAGAACACGTGGGATGGCCCCCTGCAGCCCGCGCCTGCCGGTGGACGGGGCTAACCGGGGCGCTTGCGCTCCTGGTTTGCCTCCATTTGCGGTAACTGCTTGAATCTTCAGTAATTGGCCGGGACGGACGCCACCGCGTCCGTCCCGGCCAGCACCCACCTGTCTGCCGGGAGAATCATACGCCTGCCTCCGGTGCGAACACATGGTATATAATTGCGGCTAATCAGGGCCAGTCAGGGCGTCCTGTACTATTTGCTCGGTAAGAATTGGGGGTTCACTCTATGCGAAGTCTGATTACACGCCGAAACATATTGAGATTGGCTGGGGCCGGAGCGCTGGTTGGCCCGGCATCGATGTACGCACAGCAACAGCCTGCTCCTGGAGCAGCACCCGGAGCGGGGGCTCCCGGAGCGGCGGCCCCCGGACGGGCGCCCGGGGCCGCGCAGCCCGATCCGTTCATGGTGCCCGTAAAGCCGCTCAATCCGTTCGCCAAGCGTTCCACCGTGAGTCTGGTGAAAGGTGAGAACCGCCGGAAGATGGTCCACGACGCGCTCATGGCCATCGACAACGAGCTTAAGCCCGCGCTGAAACGCAAGAAGTACGTGCTCATCAAGGTCAACCTGACCAGCGTCACCAATCAGCTCGCTTCGACCCATCCGGACGCGCTCCGCGGCATGCTGGATTACCTTGGCCCGCGGTTCAAGGGGCCGATTATCATCGGCGAGGCCGCGTCGAACGACACGTTAGTCGGCTTTGATAACTTCAAGTACCACGAGCTCGAATCCGAGTTTAAGTCGCAGAAGGTGAGCCTGCTCGATTTCAACCTGGACGGCAAATACGCCCTCGTGCCAACCATCGACAGCAACGTCCACATGACGCCGTGCCGCATCGCCGCCCGGCTGGTGGACCCGGATGCCTTCGTTCTAGATGCGTGCATCGCGAAGACGCACGACGCCATGATTTTCACTGGCGCCGTGAAGAACATGGCGATGGGCTCGGCGCTGCGCAGCCCCGGTAAAGTAACCCCGGCGTGGAGCGATAAGCGCAGAATCCACGTCACCGGCTATCAGCAGCACCACATGAACTTGTACCTCGTATCTCAGCGGCTCTCGCCTACTTGGGGCGCGGTGGTTCTGGATAACTACGAGGGCATGGAAGGCAACGGCCCGGTTGGCGGCACGATGGTTCCGCACCGCATCGCTATGGCTTCCACCGACTACATCGCGGCCGATCGCGTCGCGGTGGAAGCTCTGGGCATGAACGCTAATTGGATTGGGTATCTGCAATACTGCGCCGCGGTCGGCATGGGTAACTACGATCTGGAGAAGATCGACGTGCGCGGCGAGACCGTCGAGTCGGTCAAGCGAACCTACCAGTTACACCGCACTTTCGAAATCCAGCGCAAGTGGGACGGACCCTTGACGCCCCTCACGCCTCCCGGGCAAGGAGCGCAGGGCGGCGGCCGAGCCGGCTAAGAGTTCGTACGCCCCTAACTCGACCTTCTTGAATCCTCAGGAAATGGCGGGGACGGATGCCCACGGCGCCCGTCCCCGCCTATCTGTTCCCGCTGCAAATAAATCAGAAAATCCGCTCCGATTAGGTCCGTTCCACGTATAATTGCTCCTAACCGGGAAGAAGAAATCCCGGCTAATCCGCTCTCACCGAGAATCGGGGTCTGAACATATGCGAAGTCTGCTTTCACGCCGTAATTTGCTGAGATTCGCCGGGGCCGGCGCATTGGTTGGCCCTGGAATCGCCAGTTTGTCCGCTCAACAACCGCCTGCGCCCGGAGCGGCGCCCGCGGCCCCCGGAGCGACGCCCGGACGGGCGCCCCAGGCCGCTGCCCCTGACCCGTTCACGGTTCCGGTAAAGCCCATGAATCCCGTGGCTTTTCGTTCGGCTGTGAGCCTGGTTAAAGGCGAGAACCGCCGGAAGATGATCTTCGACTCGCTGGTGGCTATCGATGCCGAGATCAAGCCCGCGCTGGCACGCAAGAAGTACGTGCTCATCAAGGTCAACCTCACGAGCGTCGATGTCCAAATCGCGTCGACCCATCCCGACATGCTCCGCGGCATTCTGGATTATCTCGGCCCGCGTTTCAAAGGGCCTATCGTAATCGCCGAGGCGGCATCGAACGATACTCTGATCGCATTCGACAATTTCAAATACGGCGCGCTCGAATCCGAGTTCAAATCGCAGAAGGTGAGCCTGCTCGATTTCAACCTGGAAGGCAAGTACGTCATGACGCCGACTATCGACGCCGACGTTCACATCACCCCGTGCCGCGTCGCCGCCAGGTTGGTGGACCCGGATGCGTTCGTCATCTGTGCGGCCATACCGAAGACGCACGGCTCGATGATCTTCACCGGCGCCGTGAAGAACATGGCGATGGGCGCCGCGCTGCGCAGCCCCGGCAAGGTAACCCCGGCCTGGAGCGACAAGCGCAGGGTCCACGTCACCGGCTCTCAGCAGCACAATCTGAACCTGATGCTGGTGTCGCAGAGGATCGGCCCGAATTGGGATCTGGCCGTATTGGACGGCTATGAGACCATGGAAGGCGCCGGCCCGATCAACGGCACGGTGGTTCCGCACCGCATCGCCATCTCCTCCAGGGACTACATTGCGGCCGACCGCGTGGCGCTGGAAACCATGAGCATGGATGCCAGCCTGATCGGGTATCTGCAATACTGCGCCTCGATCGGTCTCGGAAACTACGATCTGAGCAAGATCGACGTGAAGGGCGAGACCATCGCGGCCGTCAAGCGGCCCTACAAGATGGCCCCGAATTACGACAACATCATCAAGTGGAGGGGCCCGTTGGCGCCTCCCGCAGCCCCTGCCGCTGGGCGGGTAGGCTAGGGGAGCGCTCGCGCAGATCTAGTTGCGGATTGGACGATGGGGCGGACCTTCTTGTCCGCCCCATCGTGCTTTGGGACGCCAATTTGGCGCGGCGTTCTGGACTGGTCGTAGCGATCGCCGGGACTGTTGGCTGAGGCGAAGGCGCCGCGCGCGGATCGTTAGCGTGTGAGGGTGGAATGTGCCGCCAGACTTGACGGCGCGAGCTACGGAGTAGAAACCATAGCGAGTGAAGAGCCACGCCGCGTTGGGGCGTTGAATTTGCTAGATGAACATCTCTTCGTCGAGCGTGGCGTGATCGACGGGGTACTTGCGGCCGCGGACTAGCGTGGAGATCACGGCGGCTACGCCCGCTGCAACGCCGCTTACTTCGCGTACGGGGCGCTTGGCTGCGCTTTTCACCGCATCTCCAGCGTTGGATACCTGCTCGATCGCGCCGTCCAGCGAGTGATCGATTTGCTCGATGCGCGCGCGCGTCCGCTCACCGGCGTCCTGAATGATTTCGCCGACGCGCTCTACCTGCTCCCGTCCCGTCCTGGCGATGGCGGCGCCGTCGCTCGCGATCTCGGCGATGCGCGGGCGGTTTTCTTCAATCATCTGGCGCGCCGCCTCCATCGTCTTGCCGGCCGACTCTATCGTGGCGCCGGCCTTATCGAAGAAGGGGCCGAGCCTATCGACTGCCGGCCCGGCCCTCTCCGTGAGATTCTGCATCTTTTCGATGGCCGGCGAGAGTTGGCTGAGTACCGGCTCCATACGGTCCATCAACGGCTCGGAGCGCTCTTGCATCCTTCGGACCGCCCGGTACAAACCCAGCGTGATCGCGGCCTGCGCCACGAATGCGACTGCCGCGATCATCACGGCTATCGTCACTACGATGCGAAAGAGGTCTTCAGACATGCCCGCGAGCCTTTCCTCTAAACTCTCCCAGTATTACTCGCCGCCGCTCAGGTCCTCGGCCGGCTGCTGATTCACGGTGTCGCGGTAGGCCTGGCGGCCGGCTTCCATCGCGTCTGCGATGTTGTCCTTTTGCTTCGTTACCGCTTCCTTGCCCTTTTCCACCCATTCGGCGGCGGTCTGCCTGAATTCCGTGCTGCGCTGCTTCAGGAATTCAGAGCCTTCGTCCGCCTTGCTCTTCAGAATCTCGCGTGTTTCCTGGCCTGATTTCGGCGCGAACAGAATACCGATGCCTATTCCTACGCCCAGCCCGAGCAAAAAGCCGTACAACCCGTCTTTTTCCATGTGCATCCTCCTATCGCAGAGTCCGATCAGCGGGGAAACTCCACAACCTAAACCATTTCCAGTATACTCCCCAAGAGAACAATAACATGGAACGCAAGCCGCGATTGCTCGAAGGAGAGGCCCTCTGGACATACGCTCTGGGCGTGCTGGCGGGGCGCGCTTACTCCACCGGTGAACTGCGCGAAAAGCTGCGCCGGAAGGCTGCGAAAGCCGCGGAAATAGACGGCATTCTGTCGCGTCTCAAAGACTACCGGTACCTGGACGACAAGCGTTTCGCCGAATTGTTCGCCTCGGCGCGGCTCACGAACGACAAACTGGGCAGCGCCCGCGTGGAGCGCGATCTGCGTGCCCGCCGGGTGGCGCCGGCGCTGGCGGAAAAGACTGTCCGAAAGACTTACGAAGGGGTGAACGAACAAGCGCTGATTGAGGATTGGATACGGCGCAAGTATCGGACAGCCGAAAGAGAAGGGCTCTTCGCCGAACAAAAGGATCTGGCATCCGCTTACCGGCGGCTGGTGCGGGCGGGTTTCCGGTCGGGAGCGATCATCACCGCGTTGAAGCGCTTCGCCAAAGACCCCGAGTTGCTCGATGCCTTCGAGCCGCCGGAAGAAGCGGAAGAAGTGTGATGCGAGCGGGCCAGGAATCCCGTGCAAGCAGAACCGAAATGGCCGCCGATGAGCGCGGACCAACGCGGATTCAAGATCGATCTCTTATCCGCGTTGATCGGCGTCCATCGGCGGCCAAGCTCATCCGCCCGAGTTCCGCGGCAACTTCCTAGAACGCTACCTTTGGCGCGGTACGCGCATCGGGCTCGGTCTTGAAATACGCATCGTTACGCGCGATGCCCGAAAATGACGCCACTACGTTGTTGGGGAACAGCTCAATCGACGTGTTGAAACGCTGGAGCGATTCGTTGTACTTGCGCCGCTCCACGGCGATGCGGTTTTCGGTGCCCGCGATTTCATCCTGCAGGCGCAGGAAGTTCTCGTTCGAGCGGAGCTGCGGATAATTCTCGGCCACCACCAGCAACCGGGAAAGAGCGCCGGAGAGCTGATCGTTGGCTGCGATCTTATCCTGCGGAGTGCGGCCGCTGATCAGAGCCGCGCGCGCGTCGGCGATGTTCTTGAAAACTTCCGTCTCGTGCTTGGCAAACCCCTTTACGGTTTCCACTAGGTTCGGAATCAGGTCGGCGCGGCGTTGCAGCGCCGTATCCACGGTGCTCCACTGCGCGGTTACTGCCTCGCGCTCGGTGACGAGCTCATTCCTGACTCCGACGAATTTGCCGACGGCGCCAATGAGAAGAACTACCAGAACGGCAAGTACGATCCAAACGATTTTCAAGGCGATCTCCTATCTTTCCAGGCGGTCCACAGCTTCGATGACAGCCGATATCCCTTTAAGATACGTACCAAATAGCTCGACAGGTTCCAATTCTCCGGCCTTGATCCGCTCCTCGCGCAGATCGAGCAGCTTTTCGAAGGGCGCCGCGTCGAATTCGAAGCGCGCGGCGGCTCGCTGGAAGATCTCGCGCTTGCGGAACGGGGGTTCCTCGCCGTGCAGCGCCAACGCATGGCGGAAAAGCGTTGCGAACGTGGAGAGGGAATCGGCCAGCATGCGGCGCAACAGTTTTGCGTCCGAGAGCATCCCCCCCGCCTTCTGCCTGAGGCGCAGCAACTTGGCGCGCAGTTCGTGCTCCACCTGGGCGCGGTAGAAGGTAGTGTCTACGATCAGGTCCGACACCACGTCTTTGCCGTAGAGCAGCACGTGCTGGCGTTTGATGTCGTTGAACTCGATCGCGAAGCAATCCGTGCAGGTCGCAACTTCGGTTTCGGTGAGCAGCAGCGGCGATGGGCTGCCCTGCTCGCGCCACCAGCGGAAGATGTCTTCCCCTGCCGCCAGTTCTCGCGGAGTCAACTCGCTCAGCACGCAGAGCACGTTGAAATCGGAGAAGCGCGCGTGGTGCTCGCCCGAGGCGGCCGAGCCGTAGAGCAGCACTGAAACCAGCCGGTCGCCGTGGGCGTGTTTCAGTTTTTCCACCAGTTGAGTGAGCCGCTTATCCATAGATTGCTCCTTACCAGTCGCCCGAAGCGCCGCCGCCGCCGGAGTCGCCTCCGCCGAAGCCGCCAAAGCCGTCGCCGGAATCGAAGCCGCCGAAGCCGCCTCCGCCGCGCCCGCCCCACGTAGACCGGCCCATCATGCCGCCAAGGATCAGGCCCGGCAGGAATCCGCCGCCCCCTCGCCCGCCGTAACCACGCGGCCCGCCGCCGCGCATGAGCCACAGCAGGAAGAAGATGCCTCCCAGAATCATGCGCCAAGGTATGGAATCCACGGTAGTGGGAGCGGCCCGCTGCGGCAGGCGCTCAGTCAGCGTGACGCCCTTGGCCTGGGCGATGGTCTCCCCAAGGCTTTGCGCCGCGGCCATCATGGCATCGGAGTATTGCGACTGGCGCAGCGCGGGCCGCATTTCCCGCAGGATGGCCCCGTCCAGGCCATCCGGCAGAATCGGCTCGAGCCCGTAACCCACCTCCAGACGCGAGCGGCGGTCCTGGATCGACAGAAGCATCAGAATGCCTTCATTCTGGCCCTTCTGACCGACTCCCCACGCTCGGAAGATCGTATTGGCAACGTCTTCGATCGGCTCGCCTTCGAGGGTAGGGATGGTGACTAATGCCACCTGGGCTCCCGTGGAACGCTCCACCATTCCGCAGTAAGCCTCGAGACGGGCTTTGGAACCGGGATCGATCACGTGGGCGAAGTCGCTCACGTAGCCTTCGGGCCTGAGGGCCTTCCAATCCACCGCGAATCCGCCGGAGGCGCTCGCCGCGAGCAGTACGGCAGCCCACAAATACTTCCGCATCTTGAACTTCCAGTGTACTACGGGCGCGGATTTGGCTTACGCGGGAACGTTTTGTTACAATTCGATTGAAGCCCCATTGGGACGTCGTCTAACGGTAAGACTGCAGACTCTGGATCTGCGTATCGGGGTTCGAATCCCTGCGTCCCAGCCACACGCCTTCGCTCTACGGGCTCTACGCCAATTGCGGGGGCAAACGCCAATCCCAAACCTTTCTAAGAACATAGCACCTGCACTCGCTGCCGGTAGTTTTTCGAAATTGCGGAAGCCGTAGGCCTGCCTGCTGATCGTCTCCATCTTGTTGTGAAATCCTTCTGTAATTCCGTTGGAGCGCGTGAAGCGCCACATGCGGACGATCTCCTCAGACCAGGAATGCAAGGTATCGCCGAGGGTGACCAATTGCGCCAGTCCGGACTGGCGCAATTCGACAACGGCGCGCAAAAACCGGGGAATCAGCTTCTGGCATTGCCGTTTGGTCTTGTGTTTCTTGAGTAGCAGATAGCAGAGCCGCTGCTTGAAACGGTAGATCAGCTCAAGGGCCGGACGCTCGGCGAGGTAGGCCATGAGTCGCAGCTGCTGTTCGGGTTTGAGATTGTGGCGATGGCGGCGCATGAGCGAGAGCAATCCCCGGTTCTTGGAGCCGATCGGATCGATGTCCCGCCAGCAAGCCAGGAAGTGGTGGTTGACCAGGCGGATCACGTGGAAGCGATCCGCCACGATGATGGCATTGGGGAAGTGTTTTCTCACCAAAGAACGGTAGACAGCAGCCAGATCCATGCACACGATGCGCACCTGCTGCTTGCCTTGAAGCCGAAGAAAATAAGACTCCAGGGCCTTTTCCGAGCGCCCCAGCGTCACATCGTAGACGCGGTGGTTCTTGAGGTCGCAGAAGGTGGTGGCGTAGCCCTTGCGGCGGGTGAAGAAGTGCTCGTCGATGCCCAGGATCTTGGGGCAGAGGGGCGCATGATCCTGGCGCGCGCGTTTTTGCAGGCGCCGGAGGAAGTAGCGCTGGACGGTGGCCGCGCCGATGCCCTTGCGCCTCCCCAGACAGCTGCGGTTGATGCCGTCCAGGTGCTGTTGGAAGACCATTTCCTGGAAGCTCTCGCTGGCGCGTTGGAAGGGCTGAATGCCTGGAATGCGCTGGCGGAACCAGCGGCCGCAATCCAAACAGCGGCTCTTGCGGAGTTCCAGGCGCAACACGCACTGGCGGAAGCCCCAGTCATCGTGCCGGACCGACCTCCGGCGCCAACCCTTGTTTCTCAGGCGAGAACCTTGGCAATGGGGACACGATATCGGCCCGGCATGCCGGGCCGATATCGTAATCGTGCCGCCGGCTCTTTCTATCGCGGTAATCTCGTATTGGGGCAGACCTAAGACGATCTCAGAATCGGTCAAAATCAAATCTCCCAAGATTGTTTTACCAACCTGGGATTAGGGCCTGCCCCCGCAATTGATCAAGAGCCTCGAAATCGCTAGTGACCCCTGAAATGCCATGGCCACATGTCGCATCCAGGCTTGAGAACCACTTATCAGTGGGTGTACAATCGAACCGCCGGAGTATTAAGACGGCCGGGGAGGCGCTCGATGCGGATACTCGTTGCGGATAAGTTCGAGCAGTCGGGGCTGAAGGGCTTAGCGGCCCTCGGGTGCGAAGTGGTTTCCGAACCCGGATTGAAAGACCAGGCGCTTGCCGATCGCGTGGCGGAACTCAAGCCCGACGTGCTCATCGTACGCGGCACGAAAGTCGGCGAGCCCGTGCTTGCCGCCGGACCGTTGAAACTCGTGGTCCGCGCCGGGGCGGGCTATAACACCATAGATCTTAAGGCGGCTTCCTTCCGGGGCATCTACGTTTCCAACTGCCCCGGAAAGAACGCGATCGCCGTCGCGGAGTTGGCGTTCGGGCTGATTCTGGCGCTCGACCGGCGCATTGCCGACAACGTCATCTCCCTTCGCGCGGGCGAGTGGAACAAGGCCGAGTACTCGAAGGCCCGCGGCGTCTACGGCCGCACCTTGGGACTGCTGGGCGTGGGCAGCATCGGCGGGCACATGGTCCCGCGCGCCAAGGCGTTCGGGATGCACGTTGTGGCGTGGAGCCGCGGCCTCACCGCACAGAAGGCGGAGGAACTTGGAATCGAGCGGAATGATTCGCCGCTTGAGGTCGCCGCGGCGGCCGATATCGTGAGCGTGCATCTGGCGCTGGCGCCCGAAACGCGCGGCCTCTGCAACGCCGCTTTCTTCGCCGCCATGAAACCCGGATCTTACTTCATCAACACGGCTCGCGGCGAAGTGATGGACGAAGCGGCGTTGCAGGCCGCCATCCGGGAGAAGGGCCTTCGCGCGGGCTTGGATGTGTATGCCCAGGAGCCGGCCGGCGGCGCGGGCGCGTTCGCCGGAAATATCGCCGCCCAGCTTCCGGCGGTCTACGGCACGCACCACATCGGCGCCTCCACCGACGAAGCGCAGGAGGCCATCGCGGCCGAGACCGTGCGGGTGGTGCGCGTTTTCCAGGAAACCGGCAAGCCGCCGAACGTCGTCAACCTTGCCCGCAAGACGCCGGCAACCTGTTCGCTCGTGGTGCGGCATCTCGACCGCCCCGGGGTGCTCGCCTCGGTGCTCGATGCCATCAGAGGCGCCAATATCAACGTTCAGGAAATGGAGAACGTGGTATTCGAAGGCGCCGAGGCAGCCGTGGCCCGCGTCAACCTGGAAACCATTCCCGACGAGGCCACGCTCGCGCCTTTGCGCGCCGCCCCGGAGATCCTGGAGTTGAGCCTCATCCGGCTGTGATGCGACAGCGGGCGAAGGCCGGCCATGCAGTTCGTTTCCCGCATCGCCGCTATTGCCGCCGAGGGAATGGTTGTCCCGCGCGGCGCCCTTCTCATTTTGCGGTTCTGGCCAATCGTGCCGAAGAGGCTGATCCGGCGATGCGGCCCCAGCCTCAATGAACCGGCCGGCACAAGCGCCGTACCTGAAAGACCGGGATGCCGTCCAGCCTGCCGGATACTTACGCGCGTTGGCCTACTCCGCCTTCAACGCTTCGAGCAGCGGCGAGCGTAGCGCCAACGCGGTGGCGGCTAGTGAGGCGACAATTCCCGTCAGCAGCACGAGGCCGAGTAATGCGCCCAGCGAAACTATCGGCACGTGGCCGCCCCGAACCACCACGGATGGAACAACGGCCAGCAACGCGCATGCCGTGCCCGTGGCCAACCCCAGTACGAGCAGCGAACAGTTCTCCACCAGCACGATGCCTGCGAGGTGGCCACTGCGGTAACCCACCGCGCGCAGCAGGGCCAGTTCCCTTCTTCGCTCCAGCACGTTGCGGAGCAGGATGGCCGCCAGGCCCACGGTGCCCAGGATCAGGCCCAGGCCGCCCAAGGCCTGGAACGTGGAGAGATACGTATTCTCCACGTCATGAAAGCCTGCCAGGAGCGCGGCGGAATCCTGCGTCTCGAATCCGTAGTCGGAAAGCGAATCCTCCAGGTTTCGGGCGACTTGACCGGCCTGGGCCGGGGGCGTCTTCAACAGAAAGAAGCGGCGGCCTTCGATATCCGGAAAGAGGCGCTCGAAATTGGCGTCGGAAATCAGCAGTTCTCCCTGCAGAATGCTGTCCCGAAGCGCGGCCACCATTTTGTAACGCACGCCATTCAGCACGAACTCATCGCCAAGCTTCAAGTGCATGTTGTACGTCATGGAGTTAGCGTCCGCAATCGCCGGTATAGCGCCGTGCGGAAACCTCTCTTCGAGCAGCAGCCAGGGGTTGGGCGCCAACAGGGTTTCCTGAAACGCAAAGCGCGCCTGACGCAGAAAGGCCGGAGGCGGCGCGATAATCCGCGGATTCAACGGGCGGTAAAGATTCAGGCAACTGGCGTCATCGCCCGGCTTCAGGCGAAAGGGAACAAACTCGATTCCCGGCATAGCGGCGTCTAGGTTCAGCGCCTCTCTGCCCGCGGGCGTGTTGGGGTCGTGGATCAGAGGCACGTCCGAAGTGGCAATCAGCGAGTAGCCTCCCGTTCCCTCCGAGGAGTTTTCCACGCGGAATACGTCGAGCGAAACGATGGTGAACGTGGCCGAGGCGATCAGCGCCACGCACAGAACACTGCGGCCGGGACGATGGGTCATGCTGCGAAGCCCCAGCGTCACTCTCCCCGTGACGGCGGCAAACCGGCCGCCGTGCAACCCTGCTGAAAGAAACAGCAGGGAGGAGATCAGTAGCAGCGCGCCGGAGCCGAAGAAGCCGGCCGCCTCGTCGAGCTTGCCCGCGAACGCCATGCCCCAGAACGCGGCAGCCGCCAGCGCCGCCGCCGCGCCCGCGAACAAGCGCCAGCGTCCCCGCGCGCGCGCAGTCTGCCCCGCCACAAGTCCGCGGGGCGTCGCGGAGTTCAGCCCTCTGAGCGTCAGCGCCACGGCCGCCAATCCCGTGAGCACGCCCCCGGCCGCCCCCAGGCCCAGCGCCGCGAGCGAGGCGTGCAGCGAAAGCATGCGCGTTCCCACGGCGCCGATCCACCAGGTGCGCAGCCCCAGCAAGATCAGCCAGCCGTAGCCGAGCGATACCGCGATGCCGGCGGCCGAGCCCGCCACGGCCAGCACGGCGCCTTCCAGCAGAAACAGCGTGCGGATCTTCGCGGCCGAAAACCCGAGTGAGCGCAGAATGCCGATCTCGCGCGTCCGCTGCTCGATCCCCAGCCTGAAGAACAAACCCGTGAGCAGCAGCGCGGAGGCGATGAGGAAGAAGCTGAAGTACAGGAAATACTCGTCGAAGTTCGTCGCCCCCTGCGCCGACTCCAGCGCCCGCGCGCGCAGAGGGACAACCGAAAGCCCCATGGCCGATGGGTTCAGCGCCATGCGCAGCCGCGCGCCGTATCCGGCCGATGCCGGAGAAATGCGAATCGAAGACAGGCTGCCGAAGCGCGTGCCCCACAGCCGCCGCCCGGTTTCCAGGCGCACGAAAGCTTTCGGCGTGGCGCGATACCGCGCCCAATAGCTCTCATCCGCCGGCCGCACCCGTGACAGGTCCAGCGGAAACGGAGGGTCCCAATCCCGCACGCTGTTCGATTCCGTAATGCCCGGATAGCTCGGCGCGAAGTTCCGGTCGGCAGCCGCGCCGGCCAGAGGAACAATCCGCTCCACGCGGAAGCGCGCGCTCTCCGTTGCCAACTGGCCTTCCGTCTTCCAAACGAAATACTCCAGCTTGATCGCGTCGCCCGGCTTTGCGCCGAGTTCGCGGGCGGTCCAGTCGTTCAGCACGATGCCGTCATCGCCGGCGGGCGCGAGTTCGGAATCGAGCGCCGTAACCACCGAATACGGAACCGCGGGGCAGCTTCGGGCGCCGCACTCAATGCCGATACTGTTCGCCAGATAGCTGAGCACGGGCTGCGCGTTCAGGCCCAGCGATTGCGCCGTCGTGTTTGCCGTCCGCGCCAGTTCATCGGAGACGATCGCGGATTCGCTTTCAAGCGAGAGCGCGTCGGGAACTTCGAGCGGCCGAAGGCCGATCCCGAGATCGGCGAGCGTATACCGCATTCTTAGCGTGGGCGCCGGGTTGAAGGCCGCCTGGCCCTCGCCGTTGCGGCCCAGCAGGATCGTATTCACCTTCCCCGTCTGCTCCATGTCGCGCTGTAACCGCGCCAGGGGAACGTAGATCGCCTTCAGTTCGCCCTGTTGCGGCTGTAGCGAGAACTCCAGGCCCGCCGTTGCAGCCACGTTCAGGCGAATGGTCTTGCCTGTGTCTTCCTTGCGTCCGTGAAGCGATTCGAGCGGAATCGCAGAAGGCTTCGGAACGCGCACCAACACCGTGTCGCCGGGTTTGGCTTCCAGTTCCCGGGCCAGTGCCGCGGTGAGAACGGCGCCATCCGGCGGAGGCTCTCCGGCCAAGCCCTGCATGCGCCAGAAGCGCCGGTCAATGCCGTAGACCTGCACATTGGAGACGCGGGGCCCGGCCGAGTCGCGCGAAATCGTCGCCTCGGCAGCTATCACGGGGGCCGCGGCGGGAAAGGCCGCAGCCAGCTCCTCGCGGAGAAAGCCGTCGCGGCTGATCACGCTCTCGACGTTTCCGAGGCGCGCCAGCGCGATTTCACGCAGGCTGGCCCGCACCGATTCGCCCACCAGCGCGGCGCCACCCAGCACTCCCGCCGCGGCCGCTACCCCCAGCAGCGTCGCCAGGTTGGTCCGCCAATACCATCGCAGGTTACGCGCCAGCAGGTTGTAGAGTCGCATGGCGCAATTCGTAGCGGCGTGGAAAACGCGCGGCCAGCGTGGAGCTGTGCGTAACCGCGATCAGCATTAGGTCCTTGCGGGCGTCGAGGCCTAGCAGCAGGTCGGCCACCATCCCGGCCGAAGCCTCGTCGAGGTTGCCGGTCGGTTCGTCGCAAAGCAGCAGGCGCGGTCTCCGAACCAGCGCCCGCGCCAGCGCGACCCGCTGCTTCTCGCCTCCCGAAAGCTCGCCGGGAAGATGATCCACCCGGTCCGCCAGCCCGACCTGCTCCAGCAACTCCCGCGCGCGTTTCCGGTAATCACGGCTGTGGCTCGATACCAGGGTCGGAATCAAAACGTTCTCGAGCGCCGTACACTGAGGCAGCAGGCAGTGGTCTTGAAACACGAACCCGATTTTCTCGTTCCGAAACGCGGCCGCGTCCTTCTCCGCAATGCGGTGGGGGTTGATGCCGTCCAAAGAAACGTCGCCGCGCGTGGGCGATTCGAGCGCCCCGGCGATGTAGAGCAGCGTGCTCTTGCCCGAGCCCGAAGGTCCCGTCACGGCCACGGCGTCGCCCGCGCGCAGTGAAAGCGAAACATCCGCCAGCACCGTGAGCGGTCCCCGCGGCGTGGGGTAGTCCTTGGAGACTCCCGTCAGGGAGAACGTTGTTTCGTCAACCGACTGCATCATTCAAAAAGTAGCAGCAAGCGCCGTGAAAGTCCCGGCCCCGCCGGCCGGCCGCGAAATGCGCTCACCCGCCCAGCAACTTGCGAATCTTCTCGCGGTACTGCCGGCCGGTCTTGATCCGGACTCCGCCGCGCAATTCCAGTTCGTATACGCCGCCGGGCATTGTGTGCGCCGCGGCGATGCGGCCGGAACTCACGATGATCGAGCGATGCACGCGCAGGAATTTGGCGGGATCGAGCCGCGCCTCCAGGCTGGTCAAGCTCTCTCCAAATACATGGTCCTTGGACCCGCAGTGCAATACAACATAGTTATTGGCCGCCTCAATCCAGTGGATGGACGCCGCGGAAACGAAGTCGAAGCGGTCCCCGGTTCGCACCACAATCGTTTCCAGCCAAAGCGTTTCCCGCCCCTGAATCAGCGCTTCCAGGCGCTGCGCCAGGGTCTGCGCCGACCCTGCCAGCCGGTCTCGAACGCGCTCGAAGCTCGCCACCAGCCGGCTCTGATCGAAGGGCTTCAGCAGATAGTCCACCGCGTTCACTTCAAACGCCTGAATCGCGTACTTGTCGTACGCCGTCACGAAGACTACGGCGGGCATTCGTTCCGGCCCAATTTTGCGGATGATGTCGAAGCCCGTGCCGTCGGGCAGTTCCACATCGAGCAGAGCCAGATCCACCTCGCCCGACCGGAGGGCCGCGACGGCATCGGCGACACTCCCGCACTCGCCGGCCACTTCGACGTCGTCCCTATCGCAGAGGCCATCGCGGATGCCGGCCCGGATCAGGGGTTCGTCGTCAACGATCAGCAGCCGAAATCTCTTCATACAGGCAATCGCGGTCGATGGAGTTCGGGAACCGAAGCGGGATGGCGATTTGTACTTCGGCGCCGCCTTCCGGCAGTCTTTGAATCGAAAAACCGTGCCCTTCCGGGTACATCCTGGCCAGACGCTCGGAAGTGGACCCCAACCCGACGCCTATCTTCATCCCGCTAGAATCCGCCGGAGGGCCGATGCCGTTATCGGTGACCGCGATCAGGAGCTGCCTCTCTTCCCGCGTTGCGCGCACCGTGATGATGCCGGTTCTTCGCGCGCCTCGAAGGCCGTGAAGGATCGCGTTCTCGATCAGGGGTTGCATCAGGAAGCAGGGGACCATGGCCTGCTGCGCTTCGTCCGCAATTTCGAACGTGACGCGAAGACGGTCGCCGAACCGCATCTGTTCCAGCGCCACGTAAGACCGCGTCAACTCGATCTCTTCGCGCAGCGTGCTTTCCGGCTGCGAATCGCGGCGCAGCACGGCGCGCAACAGATCTCCCAGAACCGTCAACATACGGCTGGCGGTTTGAGGGTCCTGCTTCGTCAGCACTGAGATATTTTGCAGGCTATTGAAGAGAAAATGCGGGTTGAGCCGCGCGCGAAGGGCGTCGAGTTGCGCCTGGTTCAGGCTGGCCTCGAGTTGCGATTTTTCGAGCGCCAACCGCGTGGCCCGCTGCTCCTGCTGGTGCAACTGGAACAGAGTGCGAATAAAGTAGCCCCCCGCCACGCTGCACCAAAAAATGGTTTCCGCCACGGGAAACTCGCCGAACCAGAAGAGCGCGCCCTGCGGCTTCCAATTCGGCGCGCCAAACGCGTACCGTACAGCGGCGTAGCTGGCATCCATTAGAGGGGCGGCCAGAAGACACAGCGGAACGCTGATTGCCGCTAACAGCCCAAGACGCCTAGGCCAGCCGGGGGTTCCCAGAGGGAGTCGCCCTTCAATGCGGAACACCAGCGGCGTCAGTAAGGCCCACGGGTAGTAGCAGGCCATACACCCGAGAAGCCCTTGAAGCGCACTGTGGTCGGCGGGCTGCCCGAACGGAAGGTGATAACGCGCGGAGGTCAACGCTCCAATCGCGCTCCAGGCGAGGAACATCTTTCCAATGCCGGGGTACCGGATGCCTTCCGGCACGCCGTTTACGCCCTCGGTTTCCGAGTTGTCTACGCCTCCCACGGCCCGCACTGTCTTTCCAGCTTCCATTCTGGCACGCTCCCGGCGCCCAGCCTCCCGCTCGGCCGGGCCGCGCCCGGACTCAGCGTTTTCCTGGGCGCGCGCCAATGCCGAGTCCCTACACCCAATTGCATCATCCCCCCTAGACCCAGGCGGGGCAGCGGGTTTTTGGCGAACGGCATCGTCCAGGCTGCGAACGGCATCGATATGAAAGGCAATCATGCGATATGCTGTAGCTAACTTGGAGGGAAATTCATGGCTTTCGAGCTGAACGTCAACGGACGGACTGTGTCCGTAGATGTGCCCGCCGACATGCCGCTGCTCTGGGCGCTGCGGGATGTTCTTCACCTGCACGGCGCTAAATACGGCTGCGGTATCGGCCAGTGCGGCGCGTGCACCGTGCTTCTGGGCGGCAAGGCCGTCCGCGCCTGCCTCACGCCCATCTCGGCAGTTGGGAAACAGACTATCACCACCATCGAGGGGCTCTCGCCCGATGGAACCCATCCGCTGCAACTGGCGTGGCAGGAGGTGGATGTTCCGCAATGCGGCTACTGCCAGGCCGGGCAGATCATGTCCGCGGCCGCGCTGCTTGCCAGGAACCCCAAACCCGGCGACAAGGATATCGAGGCTGCCATGAACGGCAATCTGTGCCGCTGCGGAACGTACTTGCGCATCCGGAGCGCCGTGCACCGAGCGGCTGAAATGGGCAGCGCCCCCAGGACGCAGACCCCGGCCAATCGGGAATGAGGGGAACTGCCATGACGCCACAACAGAGTCAACACGTAGATCGCCGCTCTTTCCTCAAAATCACTGCGCTGGCCGGCGGAGGCGTGCTCTTTGGCTTCGGCGCCGCGCGCGAAGCTGCCGCGCAAGTTGGCGGCCCGGGGCAAGCGACCACCGACCCGCACAATTTCATCAAGGTGGCGCCCGACGGCGCCGTCACCATCGTGGCCAAGAACCCGGAAGTGGGGCAGGGCATCAGGACCATGCTGCCCATGCTGATTGCCGAGGAATTGGACGTTAGCTGGAACTCGGTGAAGATAGAGCAGGCTGATTTCGACGATACGCGCTTTGCCTCTCAAAACGCCGGCGGCAGCACGGCCACGCCGAACAACTGGCTGCCCATGCGCCAGGTGGGCGCGGCCGGCCGCCAACTTTTCATCACCGCCGCGGCGCAGACCTGGAACGTCCCGGCCTCTCAGTGCGCCACTTCCGCGGGCCGCGTAATTCACGCGGCGTCCAATCGCTCTCTGGGATACGGGGAACTGGCCGCGAAGGTTGCCGCGCTGCCCGCGCCCAATCTGGCGGAAGTGAAGCTGAAAGACCCTGCCGATTACAAGATCATCGGTCACACGCAGCCTGGTACCGACGTCAAAGCGATCACCACCGGCAAAGCCGTGTTCGCCATTGACATCGAAGTTCCGGGAATGCTGTATGCCGTTTTCGAGAAGTGCCGCGTTTTCGGCGGAACGGTCGCCAAGGCGAATCTGGAGGAAATCCGCAAGCTGCCCGGGGTGAAGCAGGCCTTCGTGGTCGAGCGGCCGCCCATCACGGATACAGTCCTGCCCGGCGAGACTGGCCTCGAAAACGGCATCGCAATTCTGGCCGAGACGTGGTGGCACGCGCAATCGGCTCGCAAGAAGCTGCTGGTGACCTGGAACGAAGGGCCGCGCGCCAGCCAGAGCAGCGCGGCATTCGCGCAGCGGGCCGACGAGATGAGCAAGCAGGCGCCGCAGCGCACCATTCGCGCCGATGGCGACGCCGAAGCCGCGCTCAAGAACGCCGCCAAGGTGGTGGAGGCGGCGTATTCGTATCCGTTTATCGCGCACGCCCCGCTCGAACCCCAGGGCGCCACCGCCCGCTGGAACAACGGCGCGGTCGAGATTTGGACCAACAGCCAGGCCCCCGCAGGCGGACGGCGCCTGGTGGCGCAGACGCTAGGCATCCCGGAAAAAGACGTTCAGGTGCATATGGTGCGCGGCGGCGGTGGTTTCGGACGCCGTCTCACCAATGACTACATGGCCGAAGCGGCGTACATTGCGAAGCAGGCCGGCGCGCCCGTCAAGCTGGTGTGGGCGCGCGAGGACGATATGACGCACGATACCTATCGTCCCGGCGGTTTCCAATATCTCCGGGCGGGGCTTGACGGCTCGGGCAAGCTGGTGGCGTGGCGCAATCACTTCGTCAGCTACGGCGACGGCGAGCGGTTTGTCGCAGCCGGCGCCATGGGGCCTACGGAGTTCCCGCAGCGCTTCATCCCCAACTACGCCCTGCATGCTTCCGTGCAGCCCTTGGGCATCCGCACCGGATCGCTGCGCGCTCCCAGCAGCAATGCGTTCGCGTTTGTCATTCAGTCGTTCATCGATGAACTGGCGCGGGCGGCTAAGAAGGACCCGGTGCAGTTCCGCATGGAGATTCTGGATGCCGGAGCCGCTCCGGCGGATGCCGCTCCCGAGGCCGGCCGCGGCGGCGCTGCGCCTCCCGGAATGGATGCCGGCCGCATGAAAGGCGTTCTCCAGTTAGTCGCTGAAAAATCGAATTGGGGCAAACGGCAATTGCCCAAGGGGACCGGCATGGGCGTCGCCTTCCATTTCAGCCATCGCGGCTACTTCGCCGAAGTTGCCGAGGTGGCGGTGGATTCCGCCAACAAAATCAAAGTGAACAAGGTATGGGTGGCCGCCGACGTGGGCAGCCACATCATCAATCCGGGCGCCGGCGAAAACATGGTTGAGGGCGCAATCATCGATGGCCTGAGCGAACTCATGAGCCAGGAAATTACGGTGGAGAGCGGGCGCGTGGTACAGACCAATTACCACCAGCACGCCATGATGCGCCTGGCGCAAGCGCCTCCGGAAATCGAGATTCACTTTCTGAAGACCAACTTCCCGCCCACGGGCCTCGGCGAGCCGGCGCTGCCGCCCGTGCTTCCGGCGGTCGCCAACGCCGTGTTTGCCGCTACGGGAAAACGGGTGCGCGCGCTGCCGTTTTCGAAGTCGGGTTTCGCTTGGGCGTAAGACGCCGTTCGGAGCGGGGTCTGCTGTGGTGCACCCCGCTTTCCCTTGTATGCGGCAGTCTCGCTGTGGTCCTCTGTGCGGGAAACGCGTGGGCTCAAGACGAGCGGCGCGTTGTCTCTCCCGATGGCCGGCTTGAGTTCCGTCTGTTCGTTTCACAGCCGGCCGGCGGTCTGCCGCGGCTGGCGTATCAGGTTCGCCATCGCGGGCAGTTGGCCGTCCAGACATCCTTCCTCGGACTCAACATCCATGCGCAGGAGCCGATGCTCGGCGAGAACGCCGGCTTGATCTCATCGCGCGCCGGGGAAGAAGGCGGGCTCTACCGGTGGCTGGTGGCCGATTACATGCAGAACGGCTCGTTAGGCCGGATGATGAGCGTCGAGGTTCGGGTATGGGATGACGCCGTGGCATTCCGCTGCCTGATCCCGCGCTCGACCGCGCTCGACGAAATTCTGATCGAGGACGACCTCACGGAATTCGACGTGGCCGGTGGCGGCCAACCCCCGAGTCTCGAACTGCCCGCCGCCGTCTCCGAACCCGCCGGCGGCTGGGTCGGAATCTCCGAAGTCCCGCTGGCCGGTTTCCCGAGGCTTTCGCTGTGGCGCGCGGAAGGCGGCGTTCTGGCTGGGCGCCTGGACCGGAGCGGTGCCGGTCAGCCGGTGGCGTTTGAGGGTAAGACGCCGCTTATCTGCCCCTGGCGCGTCCTCTCCTTCGCTCCTGACCGCGAACAGGCCGTCCATTCCGCGGCGGCTCGCAGTCTTTCTGGTAACTAGGAATGCCCCCGACGCGATCCACCACGCTTCCGTAGTGCCGGACGTAATATCACATACCTATCCGCCAGGCCGGAGTCTTTTGGAACACGTAGGCGTCTCTATCTGATAGAGAACCTGCAAGTTCAGAGGGCTGCGCACATCTGCCGGTGGAATTGGTCAAGAGCGCTAATTCACGGCTGATTTCAGGAGGGAAAACGATTGATCCACTGTCTATACGTTAAGCGAATCCGAATTGCCGCGATTCCGCTTTTGATTGGGCTGGCTGCGAGCTGCATGTACGCTCAGAACGACTGGCCGACCTATGGGCACGATCCCGGCAACACACGTTATTCCCCGCTGAAGCAGATCGATGCGAAGAACGTTTCGAAATTGAAGCTGGCCTGGACGTATCACATGGCGCCGCCTGCCGTGGCGGCCGTCCCCGTTCCCGCTCCATCGGCAGACCGTAGCGAGGCGCCCGACCCATCTGCCGCCCCGGCGCCAGGCCGTGCCGCACGGCCGGCGGCGAAACGCTCCTCCGAGGCAAGCCCCATCGTAGTGAACGGAGTGATGTATCTGCCGACTCCCTACAATCACGTGATCGCGGTGCAGCCCGAAACCGGCAAGGAAATCTGGAGCTACGAAATTCCCGGGAACGCCAACGCCTCCGCCCGCGGCGTGGAGTATTGGCCCGGCGACGCGCAATCGCCGCCGTCAATCTTCTTTGGAACGACTAATGGCCGGCTGATGGCGCTGAACGCAATCACCGGCAAGCTGGTTCCCGGATTCGGCACTGACGGCTGGGTGGATATGAAAGCCGGAATCGACAACGGATTCCCTACCGGGAATTTCAGTCTGTCATCGCCCCCCAAGGTTTACAAGAACCTCGTAATCACTGGCGCCCGGGTTCAGGAGTCGCCGAGCTTCGGATTCTCCGGCGATACGCGCGCGTGGGACGCGCACACCGGCAAGCTGGTGTGGCAGTTCCATTCCGTCCCCCATCCCGGCGAAACGGGAAGCGACACATGGAAGGGCGATGACTGGCAGAACCGCTCCGGCACTAACGTCTGGGGCTTCATCAGTCTAGACCCTGCGCTCGGCCTGGTCTACTTGCCGTACGGCTCCCCCACTTACGATTTCTATGGAGCGGACAGGGAAGGGGCCAATCTCTTCGGCAACAGCGTGGTTGCCCTCGATGCCGCAACGGGTAAGTACAAGTGGCATTTCCAACTGACTCATCACGACATCTGGGACTATGATCTGGAATCCGCGCCCGTTCTGTTCGATGTGACCAGAAACAAAACCAAAATTCCCGCGCTGTCCATTACGTCCAAGACGGGGCTGGTCTTCATTCTGGACCGCAAAACAGGGAAGCCTCTTTACGATGTGGAAGAGCGCGCGGTGCCTGCAAGCGACATGCCCGGCGAGCACGCCTGGCCAACCCAGCCGTTCCCGGTCAAGCCCGCGCCGTTATCCCGCCTGAAATTCTCGGTGGATGAGATCGCCAAGGTAACCCCGGAACAAGAGAAGTTCTGCCGGGAGTTGCTCGCGAGCGATGGCGGCATGGCTTACGGCGGCCCCTACAATCCTTACGGGGAGAAGACCACCATCAATTTCCCCGGAACCTGGGGCGCTACCAACTGGCATGGAGGATCGTTCGATCCCAACCTGGGGTACCTCTACTTCAACACGCTCGATCTGGCGGACGTAGGCAAGCTGGCCAAGAGCCCCGCGGGAGCCAAGACGGTATTCAACCGGAACGGCTACCAACGCTTCTGGAACCCTGAGAATTTCTGGCCCTGCCAGCAGCCGCCATGGGGCGAGATGGTGGCGATCAACGTCAACACCGGCGAGTACGCCTGGAGAGTTCCGTTCGGCGTTGTGCCCGAACTCGATGCCAAGGGCGTTCATAACACCGGGACCCTGAACATGGGCGGATCTGCCACAACGGCTACGGGTCTTGTCTTTATCGGCGCCACCAACGACCGCCACTTCCGCGCCTTCGACGGGAAGACCGGCAAGATTCTCTGGGATATTCAACTCGAAACCGGCGCGTACGCCTCACCCATCATTTACCAGGGCAAGGATGGCAAAGAGTATGTAGTGGTTATCGCAGCCGGCGGGGCCTACATGGACCGGCAGGCTGGAGATAGCGTCCTAGCGTTTGCCTTGCCATAGAGCGCGTC
>CAIYHG010000008.1 GCA_903925975.1 uncultured Acidobacteriia bacterium
ATTCCCCTGCAATTACCTCCCTCCGGCCGTGTTTCTCCTTTCCGAATCCAAATTCACCTCATTTACCCGCGATTCGTCGGCATTTCAGACTTTCGTGTCTTGAAATCCGGCACTCCTCGAGCCTGAATTGGCCTTAACTCATTTAGAATGTGCATGGCAGTATGCGTGCTTCTATGTTTAGCGGAAAGGGAATCGATATGAACGATCCTTCAGCATATTGGCTCAACGTAACGAACATCGCTTTGGGGGTATTGGTCCTGGTCTGCTGTGCCGTGGTGGCGTACGGAGTGGTCCAGGAACTCGCGGCGCGGCACAGGCAGGCTGCGAAGATGTCGAAGCTTGACCGCGAAGTTGCCGACTTGATGGCGTCCTTTGACAGCCATGCATTCAATGTCCCCGGACTCGGCCTGACCATGGCCGACGGCGGCGAACAGACCGGGGAGAAAGACAAAGAGCGGTAGCTGGAATGCCCTGCCCTTTTCTGAAAGAAACGAGGGTCAAGTACTGCCAGTCGGCGTCCGTGCGCAAGATGATCCCGCTTGCGTCTTCGGGGTGCGCCGATGAGAAGTGCGCTTCCCCGGATCACGCGTCGTGCACGGTCTACCGTGCGCAGAACGGCGCCGCCGAAGCTGGGCCGGTCTGCCCCTACCTGCAGGAATCGCTGATGCAATACTGCGGCGCGGCTCCGGTAGCCAAGTTCGTGCCGTATAGCGAATCGCTGTTGTCGCGCTGCGGAAACAACAGCCACCGCTATTGCGAGCTTTATCTGGGGCTGGCTCGTCCCCAGGAAGCTCCGGAAGAAGTGGACGGGCTCCCCGTGCCGGGGTGGCTTGATTATTCGCGCAACCACATGTGGCTCGACCTGACCGACGATGGCGTTTGCCACGTGGGCATCGACGCGTTCCTGGCTCGGGCGCTGGGCAAAGTCGACCGCATCAGCTATGTGGGCTCGAAAGGCGCGCGCCGGCCGATGGCCGTGGTCACAACCGGTAATTGCGATCTGCAAATCTTATTTCCAAATGCGATGATGGTTACAGGCTGCAACCTGTACCTTCGCGCCGACCCGGCGCGCCTGACGGCGGATCCGTTCGTCGGCGGATGGTTGTTCGAAGGTACGCCTCTGCCGGAAACCACGGAGAGTCTGCTCGGCGCCGCTACGGCCCCCGGTTGGATGGCCCAGGAAGTGCGGCGGGCGAACGAATTCTTGCAGCAGGAAGTAGTCTCCGCGCACGCGGGCGCAGTGGGCGCGCTAGCGGCCGACGGAGGGATGTTCGCCGAAGGATTGGCGCAGCATCTGGATCGCGAGCAGCTTCTGGGCTTCTTTGAGGAGTTTTTCGCGCCTGACATTTCGAGGACCGTAAAAAGGGAACCGTGACGTTTCGGGGAACGCTTTTGTTTGCGGGAGGAGTTCTGGCCTCCCTCGGTTTGGGGTGGATTGCTTTCCCCCACGCCATCTACACCAGCCGGCAGCAGCCGGTGGAATTCAGCCACAAGATCCATACAGGGAGTGCGGGCATGCAGTGCGAAGACTGCCATGCCCTTCGTGAAGACGGCTCCTACGTAGGTATTCCTCCCCTGGAGCAGTGCGCCGGTTGCCATACCGAACCTACCGGCCAAACAGCTGCCGAGAAGAATTTCATCGAAAAGTATGTGACGCCCAACCGCGAACCGCCCTGGCTCGTTAACGCGAGGCAGCCGGAAAACGTCTGGTTCTCCCACACGCCGCACGTGCGCCTGGCCAAATTGACCTGCGCGCGCTGCCATGGCGACCAGGGTACGCTCGACAAGCCGCGAGTCTACCAGGAGGACCGGATCAGCGGTTACTCGCGAGATATCTGGGGCAAGCCCGTGGCCAACGTCAAGGGCCCCACGCAAACCGGCATGAAGATGGACGATTGCATCGAGTGCCATCGCGCGGCGGGGCTGGAGCACAGCTGCCTGGACTGTCACAAATAGGGGCGTCTAAATGGAGACGAATCGAAGGGACCTGTTGAAATTGGCCGGCGGCGCCGCCGTAGGGATCGTGTTCACGCCGGTTCCGTGGCGGCTGATCACGGACGCTGCGCTGTGGTCCGAGAACTGGCCCGGAACTCCCCAGCCCGCGCATGGGCCGCTCACCGCCAGGTACACCAATTGCAGCTTGTGCCCGGCCGGATGCGCGGTGCGCGCGCGCTGCATCAGTAATCGGCCGATCGGGATGGCCGGCGTCGCCGGGCATCCCTTGAGCCAGGGCGCTCTGTGCGCTTTGGGGCTGGCGGGCCATCAGGCCCCGTACCACCCGGACCGCTTGAAACCCGCCTCTGCGAGCGCAGCCCCCGTCGCTCAGGCTATTGCGAAAGGCGGCGTCGCAGTGCTCGATCTGCGGCCCGGTCGGACCGCCTCGTGGACCTACCGGCGCGCCATGGCCGCCGTGAAAGGGCTCTACGTTACCGCCCCGCAGCCGCTCCCGTTTGCCTACAACCTGAGCGCCGCCCGCACCGTACTGAGCATCGGCGCGCCCCTCATCGACGGTTGGGGGACGCCCGGAAATGTCCTGCGCGCCAGGGCGGGGTTCCACCTGATTCAGGCCGATTCCGTCGAATCGCGCAGCGCATCGCTCGCCGATACCTGGCTGCGCATCAATCCGGGCTCCGAGCCGGCGCTGGCTTTGGGCCTCGCCCAGATTCTGCTCCAGCGCAAGCCCAAGGCCGTTCCGGCGGGTATGGCGGAAGCCGCGGCGCAAATGACGCCCGCGCGAACTGCCGACGCCACGGCACTCTCCGAGAAGGAAATCCTCGATCTCGCCGATGCCCTCTTCCAGAACGGGCCCTCCGTGGTCGTCGCCGGCGAGGCGGCGCCCGAAGCCGCGGCGCTGAATGCGCTCCTCGGCGGATGGGGCCAGGCCGTTGTGGCGCGTCAGGAAGCCCCTGTGCCGGAGTCCTGGAAGACGGCCGCTCCAGCAACCGAATTGGCATCCGTTCCGGATGGTTCCATCCACACGCTGCTGATCGACGAATCCGCGCCCGGCGACTACATCCCCTGGGGCGTGATCGCCAAGAAACTGGCGCGCGGAAGTTCTTCGGTCATCGTTTTCTCCTGGTCTGGAACCGGCTATGCCCGGCACGCCAACCTCGCGCTTCCGACGGCTGTGTTTCCGGAAGCGCTCGACGATCTTCCCGCGCCGGCCGATTCCCCCGCCGCTGCGTTTCGTCTTTCCGCGCCGCTGGTCGAGCCGCCCGCAGGCGTGGTGAACCCGGTCGAAGTGATTGCCAAAGCGGCGGGAATCGACGCTTCGGCCGCTCTTCGCGAACGGGCGGACGCGATTCACAAAACGGCGCGAGGCAACCTGTTCCGCTATGCCGATGGCGTCTCCACTCCGGTCAAGGACCTCAAGCCGGAGGATTTCTGGAACGCCCTGAACGAAGGCGGCTGCTGGATCGATACCGCGCAGGCAGGCGCTCCGCCGCTTCCGAAGTGGGTTCCCTCCGCTTCCGCCGCCGGCGGCGCCGATCTGGCGGTGACCATCGTCGAACGGCGTTTCGCCGGCGCTCCAGGCTCGCCCCTGATGTCGAAGGTTTACAAGGAATCGAACTTGCAGCTCGGCCCCAATCGCGCAGCGCTCAATCCGGCGACGGCCGCCGGATTAGGACTCGCCGATGGCGCCCGCGCGGCGCTGACAACGGCAGCCGGCTCTTGCGAAATCGAAGTGATTCTGGACCCGGCGGTTTCACCGGGCGCATTGGAGGTTGCGGCCGGACCCGAGGTGCTGGACATTTGCGGCGCGTTCGCGCGCGCCAAGGTGGTGCGGGCATGATATCCGAGAACAAAGGCAACAAGAAGGCGCGCTACGGCATGTCGATCGATGTCGATCGCTGCACCGGCTGCGGCGGCTGCATGGTTGCGTGCGCCTCGGAGAACAACGTTGCGCCGGCCAATCCAGGCGCTAACGATCGCAAGGGCCTCACCTGGATCAGGGTGTTTAAGGTGGATAACGGCCAGGAGTATCCCAACAAGCGGTCGGTGTTCGTTCCCATGATGTGCCAGCAGTGCGGCGAGGAAACGCCGTGCTACCTGGCCTGCCCGCAGCAAGCCGTTGACGTGGACCCCTCCACCGGCATCGTCGGCCAAATGCCAGAGCGCTGCCTGGGCTGCCGCTACTGCATGGCCGCCTGCCCGTATCATGCGCGCTACTTCAACTGGTGGGATCCGGTGTGGCCCGCCGGCATGGAAAAGACCATGAACCCCGACGTAGCCCCGCGGATGCGCGGGGTCGTCGAGAAGTGCAATTTCTGCCATGGCCGCTGGCATGCCGCGCGCCAGAAAGCCGCCGCCTCGGGCAACCGCGTCCTGGACCCGGCCGATTACGTGCCGGCCTGCGTGGAAGCCTGCCCGACCGGCGCTATCCGTTTTGGCGATCTGAGCGACGCCTCCACCGAGGTGGCCCGCAACTCGAAAACCCCGGATAGCTTCCGCATGTTGGAGAAGCTCGGCACCGAACCCAAGATCTATTACATGTCCAAGCGGCAATGGGTGAAGGAAATCGCCGAAGCGCCCAAGCTGACCCCGCAGAAGGAGCCCGCCCGTGGATAAAGATTTCATAGCAAGGGGCATGCAGCGCTGTTCCACGGGAAAGTTCCTGCTGTGGCTTTTCCCCTGGGTCGCGCTGCTGATCTTCGGCGTGTATTCCGCGGCGCTGTGCCTGATCAAAGGCCTGAACCAGACCAACATGGATAACCGGTTTGCGTTCGGCGCGTGGATCTTCCTGGACCTCACCGTCATCGCGCTCGGCGCCGGCGCTTTCTTTACCGGGTTCCTGCTTTACATCCTGAAGATGAAGGAACTCAAAGCCGTCATCAACAGCGCCGTCGTGATCGGCTTCGTATGCTATAGCGGAGCGGTTGTGGTGCTGGCCGTGGATGTGGGGCAACCCCTGCGCGCCTGGTTCACATTCTGGTACCCTAACGTGCACTCCATGCTCACCGAGGTGACTTTCTGCATCAGTTGCTACCTCATGGTGCTGCTCATCGAGTACATCCCCATCGTCCTCAAGAACCGGAAGCTGCGCGAAATTCCTTCCATGCTCGTTTTCGAGCATGAGTTGCACAAGCTGATCTACGTGCTGGCGGCAGTGGGAACGTTCCTTTCATTTTTCCATCAAGGCTCTCTGGGCGGCCTTTACGGCGTCCTGCGCGGGCGGCCGTTTGCGTTCCGCGAGCACTTGGGGATCTGGCCATCCACCTTCTTCCTGTTTATCCTCTCGGCCGCGGCCGTTGGGCCGAGCTTCATTCTGCTGACCACGTGGCTGGTGGAGAAGATCTCGCGGAAGAAACTGGTCCCGCCTGAAGCGCTTCGGTTGCTCGGCCGCGTTTCGGGCATGCTGCTCTCGGTCTACGTGCTGTTGAAGTGCGTGGATACGCTCATCTGGATGAACCGCACCAGCATGGTTCGGGGTTTCGTGCCGGCCCAATACTATGCCTTCGAGCCCTTCGGCGAATGGGTGCTCTTCGCGGAACTGGTTCTGTTCGGAATCGTGCCGGCGGCTATTCTGCTTGTGCCGAAACTGCGCGAGAAGACCGGCTGGCTCGTCTCCGCCGCGGCCATGGCGTGCTGCGGCGTCGCCTTGAACCGCTTCGTACAGACGATCCAGACGATGGCGCTGCCCACGCTCTCGTTTGACAAGTTCCTCATGTACACGCCGAGTTGGCAGGAGATCGGGGCGTTTCTCATGGTGGTCGCCTATGGCGTCCTGGTTTACTCGTTTTCCTTCCGGTATTTCGAGCTGTTTCCGCAGGAGCGCCAATTGAGAATCGAATCGGCTGCTGCGAAGCCTCAGCACGAAACCGCGGTGGGCGGGAGGTAACCAATCATGCTGCCTTGGAATTACGGTTTCCACTTTACGACAGGCCCGATCATTTTCATGGGCATCTTCTACACGGTGCTCGTGATCGTCGCGACTACGGTAATTTCCGCCGTCCTGCGCTCCCGCCGCGCCATGCGGGAACATCACACGGAGCACATCCGCTGGCATTCGGAATTCGACGACCTTACGACTCCCGCTCGTCTCTGCCGTTATGCCCTTACCGGAGAGATGCCGGGGCGGATATGCCCCAACGGCTTCGATTGCCGGCACTGCGACGTGCGCGCCCATCTGGTCGCTAAACTGCCCGAGGCGCAACCCGCCGAGGCGGTCGTGGTTGTGGCTGGAATGGCGTTCCCCACCGACCGCCTGTATCATCGCGGGCATACTTGGGTGAAGCAGGAAGCGGATGGAACGGTCACCGTGGGCGTGGATGAGGTCGCCAAGCTCATTCTCGGCGCGCCCGACAAGATCGACTTGCCTCACGTCGGCCGGCAGTTGCGCCTGAATGGCGTCGCCTGGAGCGTTTCGAAGGGCCGCACCACCGCGCGCGTGCTCGCGCCCCTGGATGGCAAAGTAGTGGCGCACGGGGGACCGGCCGATAACTGGCGCCTCAGAATCAGGCCCACCGATGCGGATATGAGCCACCTCTTAACGGCTAACGAAATTCGGCCCTGGGTGACTCGCGAGATTCAGCGCCTTCACGTGGCGCTAGCTGCGGTGGGCGTGCAGACTGAGCCGGGCCAGCAGCATCGGCCCGATATTGCAGCCAACCACCCCGATGCCGATCTGGACGCGGTCTGCGCGCACATGTTCCTGCATCGCTAGCGGCAGCAAGCGCCTAAATAAATACGCCGCCGAATGCCTTGAGCATCCGGCGGCGTTTTTGTTCTTGCGGGGCCAAACGGCGCTATTTTGTCCCGCTGCTGCGCAGGGTATCGAGCGCGGCCAGAACCTCTTCGCTGTGGGGATTGGGGCTGACCTTCGTGAACACCTGGCGGACCACGCCGCTCGGGTCGATCACGAACGTGTTCCTCAGGGCCACGATGCTCTTGCCGCCTTCCGAGAGCGAGCCGTATTTCGTAACGACGTCGTGGCTGGTGTCGGATAGCAGCTTAAAGGTGAGACTTTCCTTGGTGCAGAATTGCACGTGCGAGTCCACGCTATCCACGCTCACCCCGAGAATCACCGCGCCGCGCTTGTCGTATTCCGCCAGGTCCCGCTGGAAATTGTGGGCCTCGATGGTGCAGCCGGTGGTCATATCCTTCGGATAGAAATACAACACGACCCACTTGCCCCGGTAATCGTTGAGGCTTACCGGAGTGCCCTCCTGTGAGTTCAGCGTGAAGCCCGGAGCGGCGCTGCCGGCGGCGGGAACTTCCGCCGCGCGTGCGGTCGAAGGAGCCGATATCAGCGCGGAAGCCAGCACGGCTACCGCGGCACAATGAAACAATACTAGTCTTTGCATCAGTTTCCTCTCAGATTGCATGGCCGCTGGGCGGCGCTTAGGCCGTCTTATGCCTACTGCTTAGCAGATGGGCGATCCCCTGCTTTGGTGGCAAAAATGTGTTATCGACAGTACCTAACTCGCACGAAGCCCACCCACGATAAGTACGCATAGGTGTGTTTCAGCGTGCCGCCCTACCCCTGGAAGTACTTGGGGAAGGGGATTGAGAACAGAACGCCCTGTTGGTTTGTGCGAAGGAGAGAGCGCTTCCGGAAAACCGCCCCGGCCCTGCATCCCGTGCGCTTGCGGTCCTGACGTCGCGCAAGAACTACGCGAGGAATGTCCGCGCCCTGTCCCGGGCCATCCGGCCTAGTATTCTCTCCAAAGGTCGTCGGGCCTTGCCCGTCTTTTCTGTCCACCCAAGGCCTCGTCGATTGCCGAGGCCGTGAACCCCGAAGGCGCCTCCCCGCTCACCGCATACCGGTAGAGCGCCACCGTGAACACGCCCCTGACGGCCGAGAACACCACAGAGACAATCAGAACGTAAACTGCGCCCATGATGATGCCCAGCGCCGGGTCGTACATCCACCCCAGCGCCGCCAATCCGAGCGCGGGAAGGCACCACAAGAAGCCTAGCAGCCCGAATCCCAGGCTCCCCGCCACTTGCTCGCCCCAGTGCTTGCGGAATAGCTCCTCTGAACGATAGATCGAATCGTAGACGCCGCGGTCTTCGAACAGGATCACGGGCACAATCAAATACGTGATCAACGCCCATGCCAGGCTGAGAGACGCCCCTAGAATGTTCAGCAGCCAGTTGCGGCGGTCGCGAATCGAGCTGAGAAACATTCCCACCGTGCTGGCCACCAGAGCCCACGCCGCAATTCGCCCGATACGGCCGAATGCCGCCGCAAGCCCGTCGCGAACCGTGGGGTCGCCGCCCTGCAAACGAATATTGGCGCAGGCCGCCAGTGCGCCATTGAAGAAGATGCCGACAAAGAAGTTGCAGAAGTACCACGCAAACATCACGGCGTAGACATCCCAACCCCAGTGGTCCGGCCTCACGCCCCGCAGCGCTCGAAACGCCCCGCTCACATATAGCGGGAAGAAGAAACTGGCGGCCACCAGGAGCAGCGAGACCCCGCTCATCACGGGAAACAGCAGAATCTCCACGTCCGCCGTGAGCACGGCATAGCTTTCCTGGAACAGCTGCCAAGTGCGGCCGAATCTATCCACCGCTGAAGCCTCCGGCGATTATGTTACCAACCGTACAGCCCCGTCGGCAGAATGCGCCGCTCCCGCGGCGCCTGGCCACGGCCGGTTCCGGCCCCGGCGGCGGCCGCCTACCGCTTCGCCTGGCTGACCAGGCGTTCCAGTTCGAGCAGGTGCCTGGGCGTATAGGTCTGTTTCGACCACGTCACGCCCGCCTCGAATTCCACTCCCGCGAAATACCCGATCTCTCTGAATGTGCAATACCGTATGCGCCCTGCGAAGGGCTGATTTTGGCACTCCCACCGGATACGGACACCCACCGGAATCTCCGATTCCACTTGAAGGCACGCTCCGGAGGGAGAAATGTCTTCGAGAAGAGCCGTCGAACGCCTGACTTTCCCGTGGGTATCGTTCCAGCGGACCTCGAGCACGTCCGCGCACATGTTGCGGATTTCCGCACGCTTCGACTGCATGCTCTCCATATCGGCTGGCGGCGGCGTGGGCTTTACACAGCGGCGCGCTTGCCCCTATCCGCGGGGCGCCGTGGCCCCCAGCCGTGCCGCATGCCATAATCGAAGGCAATGCGTCAGTCTCGATGGGCCGGCGCCGCGGCGATGCTGATTGCCGCTCTGGCCGCCTCCGGATGCGCCCATAAGAATCGCGCCCGGCTGCCCGCTCCCCCTGTCGCTCCCGGTCCCGGATACGTCGAAAACGGCACGGCCAGTTGGTACGGCCGGCCCTATGACGGCCGCCGCGCGGCGAACGGCGAGATCTACGACATGGAAAAGCTCACCGCCGCGCACCGCACCCTGCCGTTCGATACCTGGCTGCACGTAGTGAACCTCGACAACAGTAAGACCGTTGACGTGCGAATCACCGACCGCGGGCCGTTCGTGGACGGCCGCATCATTGACCTCTCTCACGCCGCCGCCGTCAAGATCGGCATGATCGGCCCCGGTACGGCGAAGGTGCGACTGGAACTCCTCAAGGCTCCCGCTAACCTGCCGCCCGCCGCGTTCGCCGTGCAGGTGGGCTCTTTCCGCATCCGCGATAACGCGGAGAAGATGCGCGCGGAAATGGCCGATCGCTATGGCTCGGCCCGCCTCGTGCCCCGGGCCGGCTCCCCGGAGATGTTCCGCGTGCTGGTCGGCTCCGAACCCACCCAGGAGCGCGCCGCCGCCCTGGCCGCCCGCATCCATGAAGAATCTTTTGAGAGGATTGCCGCCCTGGTCGTACGAATAGATACTGAGTAGCTTTAGCTTTTCACGCACTCAGGGAAAGCCGAGCCCGACCGAGCGGATATGATTCCTCCAGCCGACTGCGCCTTGGGACTTGTGGGCCGATCGCCCCGGATAGCGGCCGTCCGGCAACTCATCGAGAAATCCGCCCGCAACCGCGTTCCGGTCCTTCTCCTGGGCGAGACCGGGACGGGCAAGGAGGTGGCCGCACGCGCCGTCCACAACGCTTGCGCCCGCGGGCAGTTTGTCCCGGTGGATTGCGGCTCGCTCGTCGGCACGCTCATGGAAAGCGAGCTGTTCGGCCACGCGCGCGGCTCCTTCAGCGGCGCCATAGAGAATAAGAAAGGCCTGGTCGAACTGGCCGACGGCGGCACGGCCTTCTTCGATGAAATCGGCGACCTGCCGCTCGAAATGCAGGTGAAACTGCTGCGCCTGGTACAGGAACGCGAGTTCCGGGCGGTGGGCTCCCTGCAATGGCGGAAGGTCGATATCCGCATCATCGCCGCCACTCACCGCAATCTAAAGGCGGAAATTGCCGCCGGCCGTTTCCGCGAAGATCTCTTTTACCGGCTGAACGTCTTCGTGATCCACCTGCCCCCTTTGCGCGAGCGCCGCGAAGACATCCCCCTCCTGGTGGAGCATTTTCTCGAACTAGGCCGGGCCGCGGGCCTGCACCCCTTCTCGCCGGAGCCGGAGATCATGGAGCTGCTCACCTCCTACGACTGGCCCGGAAACGTCCGCGAATTGAAGCACGCCGTGGACCGCATGGCCGCCATGTACAGCGCCAGCGGCTTTCCCGCCTACGCGCTGCCCTCCGTGCTGCAGAACCTGATGGCTGAATCCGCCATGCGCCATTTTTCGGGCGCAATCGAATCCACCGCTGCCGCTCCCGTCGAAGACTTTCGGGTGCGCCCCCCATCCCCCGTCTTCTCCATCCCCGAAACCGAAAAGGCCACCATCCGTAATGCCCTTTCCGCCGCCCAAGGCGAACGCGCCAAGGCCGCGCGCCTGCTGGGTATCGGAAGGACCACTCTTTATCGCAAAATGAAGTCTTACGGCTTGACTTGCGAATAGCCCTCGACGCAACGTATAGCATCGGCGAGCAGCTCACCGGAGTGGGAGTCTATTCCCGCCGGATGCTGTTCGGGTTGGCCGCCGCGCGCCCGGAAGACCGCTTCGCGTTCTGCTACCGGTCCCACCGCTACCTTCGTTCCTGGAAGGAGGCGCTACCCCGGAACGCCGTGCGCCGGCTCATGGCCGAGCCTCTCGGTCCGCGTTCCGCCGACCTGTTTCACGGCCTCAACCAGCGCCTGCCGCGGATCAAGCTGCGCCGCGCCGTCGCCACCTTCCACGACCTGTTCGTCATGACCGGCGAGTATTCTTCGCCCGAGTTCCGCGCCCGGTTCGAAGCTCAGGCGCGCGATGCCGCCCGGCGCGCCGATCTGATCGTCGCCGTTTCGGAGTTCACTAAGGGTCAGGTGGTAGACCTGCTCGGCTTTCCCGCCTCCCGCATCCGCGTAGTGCCGCACGGCGTGGAGCCGCCCTCCGAAACCGGCGCAGAAGCCAACCCCCGCGAGAAGATCGTCCTCAACGTGGGCGCCGTGCAAAAGCGCAAGAACATCGCGCGCTTGGTGGAGGCCTTCGAAACGCTGGACGCCGACTGGCGCCTGGTGCTCGCCGGCGGCTTCGGGTTCGGGTGGGAAGAAATCCGGCAGCGCATTGACGGCAGCCCGGCGCGGGACCGCATCACGGTTTGCGGTTATCAGACTCAGGCCGAGCTGCGAACCTGGTACGCGCGGGCTTCGGTGTTCGCCTTTCCGTCGCTCGATGAAGGCTTCGGGATGCCCGTCCTTGAAGCCATGGCCGCGGGTCTTCCCGTGGTCACTTCCAATCGCTCGGCTCTGCCCGAAGTTGCGGGCGATGCCGCTCTGCTGGTCGATCCCGAGGATGCCTCCGCCTTGGGTGCTGCGCTTCGGGGGATCGCGAACGATGAGGGGCTTGCGGGCGAACTTCGGGTTCGCGGTTTAGCGCGGGCGCGGGAATTTACCTGGACTAAGGCCGTCGAGCAAACCTGGAACGTCTATCGTGAGCTGCTGGACCGTCAAGGGTAGCGCCTGCCTACTTCTCTTCATCCACCGCGATTTTTAGCGCGCGGAGGAATCGGTGGTCCTGGGAAGTGAACCTCATCTTGCCCGTGGTTTCGAACTTCTGCACCGGCGGAGGCTGCGGTTCTTCTTCCTCAATCACCTCGATGCTTTCGGTTTCGTCCTCTGCGTCCTCGTCCCTGCGGTTGAACCCTATGGTTGCCTCAAGAACAAGGAACACGTCGTACCCGGCCTTCTTGATCTCGCCGATCGCTTCCGCGATCCGGTCGGACTCGGAAAGGGACTCGTTAATCGCGTTCCCCAATTCCTGCATCAGGTGCTTCAATGGTTCGTCCACAACGTCTCCCCTATAGTGGATGCGCCGAACGAAGATAGCGTTCCACCCTGGGCCTGCGTTCACCCGTCTCGATTGTAGTGGAGGCAGGACCCCAGAACAAGTAAATCCACTGATCCATCGGCAATTTGCGCGCCATCCTGCAGGCCGGAAAACGTGGGGTTGAGCCTTTTGTTACGATGGGTGCGTGCAGGCGGCCCAGACAGGCAGTTTCCTCGGTAGGGTAGTGAAGCACGTGGTGCCTGCGGTGCTGAGGCCGCTCCGGTCCCTTTGGAATGAGGTGATCGGCTTTATTTTCTTGGCTTTGAGCGTGCATTTCGGCATCTTCGCGGTCCGTTACGCGATGAACGGGGAGCACGGCAAGCTGGCATTGACCGGCCTGTTTACGCTGATGATGGCAGGGTTCGGCATTTCATCGTTCCGGCGAGCCCGCAAGATCTCCCGCTCCTAGCCGCCCTGGCCTGTCCCGCGTTTCCGTACACGCACGCAATCCCGGCTGATGCAGGAAACGTCCGATATGCCCGGGGCAGTAGTGCATGCCCGAGCCGGCCGCGCACTCCCGATTCCGAGCCGCGAGCGCCCAGCGAGCGGTGCGCGCTCCATCCCTCAGCAGCCAGACCCCTCCCAGCGCAAGAGTAATCCTCTACTCAGGGGAGCGGTCCCCAGCGCCCGTGCGCCTATGACTCAAGCCGCAAACCGGCCGCGCAAACGGGTTGCCGTGGAACCGCAGGCCTTGGGACCCCGCCGCCTTCCGCCAGCCGCGTCTAGGACGCCAACTGCGTGAGCGCCGGCATCGGCTGTTCCTGCACCCGCGCGCGCCTGGCCCGCGTCTGCAGTCCCAGCTTATGCAGGATGCGCCCGATGTGATCGGGGTCGTAGTGTATGCCGAAGCGCCGGTACACGGCTTCGGCGAACAGGGCGGTAGTCCAGCGCGGCGCGTCGAAGCCCATCGCCAGCGGTCCCGCATGAAAGAGTTCGGCGGTGGCTGCGAGCTGATCGCGTCCGAGCCTGCACGGCCGGCCCGGAGCCCGGCGTTTGTGCAGGGCTTCTACGCCCTTACCGTTCAGGGTTCTTCCCCAGCGGGATGCCGTAGTGCGGCTTACGCCGTACTTGCGGGCAACGTGGGACTGGGAAACCCCCGTTTGCAGGTCCTGTGCGGCTAACAGGCGCCTGCTTTCCATTTCATCGCGAGTCAAAATGCCCGGTGCGAAAGTGTCCATGTGCATTAAGCGCGGTTATTTGAGTGACCAGAGCGATACCAGAATACCAGAAAACATTTTACGTGCAAATTGTTTTTTGCAGAACCGGCAAGCCGGAAGCCGGGAAGCGGCGCCCCGGCGGCTATCGAACCCATTCAGAAATCCGCCGCGGGAAACATGCTAAACTCGGGTTTGCTCATTTGCGCCGGGCTGTTCCGGCTTGCGGATGAGTCTTTCCACGGAAATCGGGCCGTGGCGCAGCCTGGCTAGCGCGCTTGCTTGGGGTGCAAGAGGTCGCGAGTTCGAATCTCGCCGGCCCGACCAAACCTAACGAACACTGCGGGGGCAACCCCGATCCCAACCGGCTCTCCCAAACGAACCCAGCCAACAGTCCCCGATCCCAGGCGCCGTCGTCCACAGGAACAACGACGAGGCTGGAATCGCATGGCGGCAACCCAGACATTCGGCTATTTGTTAGGCGCTGCCTGCGAGGAACTTGTCCGGGATATGTCCGATGAAGGAGCGGGCGGCTCTTCCGGCTTCTTATTCGTCAACCGAGTTGGCTCCTGAAAGGGCAAATCGACGCTGATGGGGTTGTGATCGGAGAGCCGAACAGGCAGCGCGTAATTGACCGATTCCATGCTCCTGGCAAAGTGGGGCGCAAAGCGATAAGGGCCTTCGTCATCCCGCGGATTGTCCAGATAGGCCTTCACGAATATCCAGTCGAGCTTCATCTTTCCGACGATGCCCAGGGCCCGCTCAAATTCGTAGGTTGTGGCGAATCCCATAGTGTCCCGTTGGTTCGAATTTGCAAGAGTGCCTTCAGTTCCGTTAATGGTCCGGGTTTCGTTCCCGCGGAAATCGAGGGCCAGGCCGTCATCGAAACGAAAGTCCTCCATCACGCTGAACATCTCGGCTTCCGGGTTGGGGCCCACAAGCGGGATGCTCCTTGCCGTGGGATCATCCTGATTCATGGCAGTATTCAAGCCAAACTTCGCGGCATCATAGAACAGCCCAATGCCAGTGGCGTACTTGACGCCGGTTGTAGTCCAGAATTCCGCGCTCTTCAGCCGCTTGTATATCTGTCTCCTGACGCCGGTTGGACTTGAATCGCCGCGCGTTGTGTTCATGTCTCCGGCAATGACGACGGGATTGCGGATGCCTTTGAGCGACGAGAGAAGTTCCCCCATCTGTTTGCGGCGAACTTCCGGTGACGCGTTGCTTTCGAGGTGCGTCGCCGCCACGGTTAACCGCTTCTCTTTGAGATCTGGGACATCGAGGGTAACGATCAGCGAGGTGCGGCCGCCGCGTCGAATTTCCCGTTTGATCTTTTCGAGGAACGCCACTTGTGCGCCAAGGCGCTTCCCCTTCTCCAGGAGGCTTGTTGAGTGCTTCTCTTTTGCATACCAGTCATAGCCCACCGTCTGAAATGGCTCCAGCCGCGCCTCCGCAATGGGGTAACGGGAGAGGACTGCGGTCCCGTGGAGGCCTCGCAGCCGGGTCTTGTCCACCTGAATTTCGGCAAGAAGCTGCTTGCGCTCTGCTTCGTTGTCCCATTCCTCCAACTTCTCCGTTCCCAGGCTGATCGGGTCTACTTCAACAAATTCGACCCCGTATGCCCAGTTCATCTTTAGAACGTCCGCCAATTCCCGAACGACGGCTCGATAGTCGGTGCGCTTCAGGCCCCAATCCACCTCGTTCAGCACGATGACGTCAGCGGATCTCAGCGTCTCAACGTCCTCTCGCAACTGAGCGATATCCGCGTCTGGTTTATCGAGCTTGGCTTCCTGAATGAACTTCTCGGTATTGGCGAACAGGAGTTTCAACCCATCCAGTTCCAGGCCCCGTTCGACGTTCCACTCCACGAGCCGCAGCGAATTGCCTAATTGACCCGCATTCGGGCGGTGCGGCGCGGCATTGCGATAATAGGCCTCGTTGCTGATAAACGGCGTTGTTGTAATGGCATGAAGTTTCTTCGCCAGCCCACCGGTAACCTCGTCAATCGCTCCAAGATCCAGTAGGTTTTTGTAAGTCAGCAGGGCCGGCTGGCTGAGCCGCACATATCTCGCGGTGTTGTTGGGCAGGACGACTGTATTGTTTCCTTTGGGGAGTGGCGCCTGACCATCCGGCGGTGCGCCTTGCGCGGGCAGCTTGAGGCCACCGGCTGCGGATTCGGGAGCGACACCCAGTTTGCGGGCCGTTTGGTCATCGAGACGCCCGGTGACTGTGAGCTTCTCCGCTGCCTGGAATTTGCGAATCGCCGCGCGCGTGCCGGGTCCCAGGGCGCCATCGACGGGTCCGGCATCGTAGCCTTTGCCGTTCAAGGTCTTCTGGACTGTCCCGATGTCTGCTGCGCTCGCCCCTTGGGGGGTCGCGTTCAGGCTTAGGGCCGTCACGCCAAGAGCAACCGCCACAAGCAGTACTGCGATGGATCTCATTAATCACCCCCGATGACCGAGCCGGAACTCCGGCGGCATCCTAATAGACAAGGCACGCGCCGTGCCAAGCGTTGCCGCCGGATAGGCGCTGAGCCCGCACGCAAGCTGGAGGACCTGGAACAGCCCAGGGCCTTCGTTCGCAGCAATTCTTGCATTCCTTGCGGCAACAACTGCAGCAGCCGGGAGGCGATGGGCCGAAATGCCGCTGCGGTCTGCAAATCTTCCGTCAGGCAGGGATCATAAATTGGCTTGGCCGCTGCCCGTTATCGGTAAGCGACCGGCGCGATCGGGCGCTGCGGCTGCCGCCCGGCGCAACAGATGATGCGCGGAGCATTCCGGCGGGACAGGAACGAACCCAAATTGCCGCTGCGGGTTTTGCGTTTCTATTACTTGCGGCGAGGCCTGATTGGCGGGTGCATTAGAGTCATCGAGGAGTTCGGCGGGTTCCGGGCGCTCAAGCCTCTCGATGGCGTGGTGGGGCGGAAGCGCCGGTGATACTCGGCGGCGAGTTCTTCGAGGCCGCGAGGGTCCTCTCCGGGGACCACCATGGCCTGGGCATCGATGCCGGTCTTAAAGGCGTCGAAACGGGAGACCGCTTTGCCCTCAGCGGAGCGCGGTCCGGTGGATTTCAATGTGTTGCATCGGTTGGCCTCGATTTGCAGTAAGGTGGCCATGATTCGTCAGCTTCTCCCCGGCTAGAGGGTAGCAGGCGAGCGGGTGAGGAGCGGGAACGTGGTGATGGTAAGTGATTTATTTGGAGTGAGTTGTGGGCGGTGCATTATCTGTGACTGGCCGGTACAATTTAGGCGTAGAATGTTTTCAAGGGTATCGAAGAATGCAGCCCACTGGTGGGCTGCGCGTTGTTATGATCGGAGTTCCTTCCCCGAGAGAAAGGTGCCTGCAAGATGCACGGCATAAACTCGCGTGGGGTTCCGGTCGAAGAGAACAGCTATGAGTACGGCAGGACTGCCCAGTCCGAACCCGCGACGACGTAAAGTCGTAGTTCCAAAACGGCCAAGACCGACCCTTGTGAGACTCCGCAATGCGGGGGGAGAATTCACGCTCCCGGCGGAGGACAACACGTCCGAGGGACTTGCGGCCTTTCTGAAGGCCAATGAGGCCTATCGCCTTAGGCCGTGGCCCGCACCATTCGATGCCACGCGTCATAAGATTCATTTGGGCGACGCTCGGGATTTGTCTTGGATCCCGGACAATTCTGTGCACCTTGTCGTCACATCCCCGCCGTACTGGACTCTCAAGCAATACCGAGAAGGCACTCTCGGGCAGATGGGGGATATTGCTGACTACGAAGAGTTTTTGAGAGAACTCGACAAAGTCTGGCGTGAGTGCGCGCGCGTTCTCGTGGGCGGAGGCCGCGTCTGCTGTGTGGTCGGGGATGTGTGCATCCCACGCAAACGTCACGGCAAGCACTACATCGTGCCGCTGCACGCTGATATTCAGGTGCGGAGCCGGAGTCTCGGTCTGGACTGCCTAACTCCGATTCACTGGCACAAGATCGCAAACGGTGCGACAGAGGCAGAGGGGAACGGTGCGGGCTTCTACGGGAAGCCGTACCAGCCTGGTTCCATCATCAAGAACGATACCGAGTACATTATTTTTCTTCGCAAGGGTGGCGAATACCGCTCCGTCGATCCGCTGAAGAAGGCACTCTCAATGCTCACGCGAACCGAGATGAAGGCATGGCTCCGCTCGTATTGGGACGACATTAGGGGCGCATCGACTAGAGACGGACACCCCGCCCCATTTCCGGTCGAGTTGGCGGAACGTCTTATCCGGCTCTTTTCGTTTGCTGGCGATACTGTACTCGATCCGTTCGCGGGAACCGGGTCTACGGCCATGGCCGCCGTTGCAGCGGGCCGAAGTTCCATCAGCAACGAGCTCGATCCTTCGTACCTTCAGATCGCACACCGCCGCATTTCCAGCGGTTGTGCACAATTGCGAATGGCCGGCGCAAATCGCGCCGAGGTGCGGCTTGACTGATTACCGGCTCCTTACTGAGTTTCGCACTCTCTTTGACGGGCAGCAGTATCGGCATCGAGACTCCAGTCTCGGTGATCATGTAGCGATGCACCTCTACGAAGACCTCGTTGCGGTTTCCCGCTCGTCGAAACTCCTTGCCGGCATCGAAGCGAAAGAGAGGGTGCTAAACGTTCAAAACAGGCGACGCGGAGTGGCTGCCCGCCGCGGGGACGGGACCTTTGGAGAAATAATTCCCGGTGCGCAGGCCATCACTGATCCGGGTTACGTGGTATCGCGCGGTTCAATCGCCACGGTCGATATTGGCACAGAGGTGAAGATTCTGGCAAAGGCGATGATTAAGCAGATCGACCGCGTAATCAGCGACCTTTGCAATCAGGTCTCTCAATTCCGCAAAGGCGGAGGCAGCCCAATCTGCGTCGCCGTCGTCGGGGTGAATCACGCGGATGAATACACCAGCTACGAAGGCGATAGGGCTTTCACTACTACAGGGCGTGGCGGATACCTACACCCAATTCAGGAAGCAGCCGCCGCAGAACGGCGTTTGATTGCCGACGCGAAGCCAGCCTTCGATGAGTTCCTGATTCTCCGATACAAGGCCACGAACTCACCACCGTTTCCTTTTTCGTGGCTGGATCACGCCAACACGAAGCTGGATTACGCCGCCATCCTGACAAGGGTTAGCAGCAAGTATCAACAGCGGTTCTGAGGGACATAGCCCGAATCAGCAAGTTACTCTTGGGTGCACTTGGGCGAGTAATCTCTTCCCGGCATGGTGATCTGCACGACCGGGGTTTCCGGCATCCCTGCACTATTCGCCCGCGAGATTGCGCGCTTCAACCTGACCCGTGTCGTCTACTCCACCTCCGCCACAAGTGCCCCATACCCCGGCAGGACGACTTTGCTCAAAGCGCTTGATGCTCCGCTCGCTCCGTACGAACTCAACAGCGCGGCGGCCTTCGTCGCGCGGATGCCTTGGGGTTTCAGGTCGAAGGTCACCGTCTGCGGCATCCCGGTGAAGTTCAGGGCTACCAGGACGGGTTTCCCGGCCTTCGGAATCCGCAGGAAGGCCAGGACGCTCGGGTCGTTTTCGTTTAGCATCACGAAATCGCCGTCGCGGAGGGCGGGGGTCGTCTTCTTCAGGCGGATCAAGGACTTGTAGTAGTTCAGCATCGAGGCGGGGTCCTTGGCCTCGGCGGTGGCGTTGCGGAGTTTGTAGGAGGGCGCAACGGGGAGCCATGTCTCGCGCGCGGCGCTGAAGCCGGCGTTTGCGGTGGCGTCCCACTGCATGGGGGTGCGCTCGCCGTCACGGCCTTTTTCCTTGGGCCAGCCTAGCTTGCCGATGGGGTCGCGCACGTCTTCTACACGCACGGGGTCGGTGTTCTCCATGCCTAGCTCTTCGCCGTAGTAGAGGAGAGGCACGGCCCGGGGGGTGAGCAGCAGGGTCGCCATCATCTTGGCGATGGCGGCGTCGTTCTTGCCGTCGCCGTAGCGCGACCAGGAGCGGCGGTTGTCGTGGTTGTTCAGGAACAAGAGCGGCAGGTTGCCGTTGAGCTTCGTTTCGGCCTCCAGCAACTTCTGGCGGAACGCGGCTGCCGATAGGGGGTTGAAGGCGAATTGCGTGTTCATCGGAAGCTGGGTCTCGTCGTTTTTTTCGCCATACATCTTGGCTAGCTCGGCGATGTTGGGCAGGTAGGTTTCGCCAATGAGGATTCGGCCGGGGAACTCGTCGGTGACGCGGCGCATTTCCTGGAGGACGCTGTGAAGCGCGGGGAGATTATCGGTGTACTCGCGGGTGAGGATCGGGTCGCCGTAGGCATTGGTTCCGGGGCGGGCGGCGGGCTCGTCGCGCAGCTGCGGGTCCTCGTACATCGAGGTGACCGCGTCCAGCCGGAAGCCGGAGACGCCGCGCTTCATCCAGAAGCGCATGGCATCGTACATGGCTTTGCGCACTTCGGGATTAGCCCAGTTCAGGTCGGGCTGCTCTGTGTAGAAGGCGTGGTAGTAATACTGGCCGCGGGCGGCGTCGAACTGCCAAGCGGAGTGGCCGAAGATGGATTGCCAGTTATTGGGCGGCTGGTTACCCGGCTTACCGTCGCGCCAGATGTACCAATCGGCTTTGGGATTGGCGCGCGACGAACGCGATTCGGTGAACCAGGGGTGCTTATCGGAGCTATGGTTTACCACCAAATCGCAAATGACGCGGATGCCGCGCTTTTGGGCTTCGGCGAGTAAGCGGTCGAAATCGGCCATGGTTCCGTATTGCGGGTCGACGGCCGTGTAATCGGAGATATCGTAGCCGAAATCGACTTGAGGCGAGGGGAAAAAGGGCGTGATCCAGACGGCGTCGACGCCGAGGTCCTTGATGTAATCCAGGCGCGCGGTGATGCCGTTGAGGTCGCCAATGCCATCGCCGTTGGTATCTCCGAAACTGCGCGGGTAGATCTCATAGATCACCGCGCTCTTCCACCACTGATCGGCAGGCTGGCTGTAGAGCGCGAGCGTGCAGACGACCGCAATGGTGAGAACGGAAGCCAAGGCTAGCAACTTCTTACAAGGCATGGGTCGATTTTATCGCGATGGGGCCGGCGTCGGCGGGGAGGCATAGGTTATAGGTGGCGCGGGGCGCTGCGGTGACGAAGAAGGTTCCGGGGAACGAAGAAAGTCGAGATGAATCTCGACTCTGCAGGCTGAAGCCCGCGCCACGGGTGGGACGTGGGGTGGAGTTACCTTCAGGGGGAAGGAAGTCTTGGAGCAAGCTGTAGATGGGTGGGTAAGTCCCGTATAGGTTCGCCGGTTGTTACGGTAACGCTACGGTAACAGGCAGAAGGGCGCGGCTACCGTAACAGCACCGTAAAATCCACTCTTTGCCCACGGAATACGGTAACGTGAAACTTGCAAAGGCTGCCATGCCCACACCCATACTCACGAACGAAATCATTACCGCCGCCATTGAGGGTTACGAGTTTCAAAAAACACTCATAGATGCGAAGATCGCGGAATTGCGCGCGATGGCGCCCGGCGCCTCCGCGCCGACGGCCGTTTCTCCGAAGCCGACGAATCGAAAGCGATCGAGGCTCACCGCCGCCGGCCGCAAAGCGATAGCCGAAGCGCAGCGGAAGCGATGGGCCGCGGCCAAGGCGAAGGCCGGAGCGGCCACGCCGGAACCAGCGAAGAGAAAAGCAAAACTGAGCAAGGCTGGCAGGGCCGCAATCAGCGCCGCCCTCAAGAAACGGTGGGCGCTGAAGCGCGCGGAGACTGCCCCGACAAAATCGGCCGCCGCGAAGAGGGCCGTTGGAAAGAAAGCGGCGGCAAAGAAGACGGCCCCACCCGTTGCACAGGTTGCGGCATCTGCCGCTCAATAGGATTCCGCTTTCGGCCCAGGTGCTCCGAAACGATAGCGGCTTCCGGCGTGGCGGTAACGCCCACACGCGCCATCAGGGCGGCATAGGCGCCGCGCCAGCGATCAGCTCGACAAGACTGCTCCGCGTCTGACCCCCGCGGTTTCATGACGGCCGCGAACCCGCGCGCCCGAGCCGCATCATCTGCCGGCATCTTTTGCTTCAATCCGTTGAGCGTCGAAGGCGCCGGCGCGCAATGCGCGGAATCTTTGGGGGAGGCGCAAGACTAGGCCTGAATCCCGAAGTCAAGTTCCGTCAGATAGTGTCTTGCCGCGCAATCCACTGAGAAGACAGGCGTTGCATCAGGGCACGGCTTCAGAGGGACTTGCAAAAATAACCGAATCCCGTAAGGCCGCGATACGGCAGAAATGCCATTGCCGCGTTTTCATAGGCTTGCAAAAGTCGCCGCCTTGCTTTCGAGGGCTTTTGGCGGCATTTCTGCATAAGTTGG
>CAIYHG010000009.1 GCA_903925975.1 uncultured Acidobacteriia bacterium
CCAACTTATGCAGAAATGCCGCCAAAAGCCCTCGAAAGCAAGGCGGCGACTTTTGCAAGCCTATGAAAACGCGGCAATGGCATTTCTGCCGTATCGCGGCCTTACGGGATTCGGTTATTTTTGCAAGTCCCTCTGAAGCCGCGCCGCAAACCGCAGTAGTCAAATGGCTTTAGCCCCCGGCCCTGCTTGCCTGGGTCGGGAGTTGGCGTTTCAGCTCGCTTTCTCGGCGGCTAAAGCCTGAGTTTCTCCGACGGTTCCGGCACGGCTGAAGCCGTGCCCTGATACGAGGCCCGACTTCTCATGGCATTATGCTGCGGAAATCCAACTTCGCCGAGGCTGACTTCGGAATTCAGGCTTAGCGGGCGCAAAACAATTGGGGGCAATACGGAAAGCACGGGGACTAAAATGCAGAAGCGCGCCGCCGTAGGAGATCGGCGGCGCGCCTGCCAGCCAATGTTGCAGCTGACTCGAAACTACGCGTTAATCCAGGGGCGGTCGCGCTTCGGCAGTCCGTCCTTGAAGTACGTCTTGGTGATCTCGGCGTCTTCTACGACCTGGAAGTCGTACATGCCGATCGTGATGGCGTCGCACCCGTTATCGAATGCCCACTTGAAGCCGTCACGCGGCCTGATGGCGCCTGCCGCCAGAACCTTGTAGCCGACCATCGGCTTCTTGACGCCCTTGAAGAACTGAGTCGACCCCTTCGGAGTCGTTTCCCAAATGGAGTCGCTGCCGTGGGCGGCATACTCGGCCGGAACCGTTTCCTTCGCTGTCGGCTTCCAGTTCGGATCTGGAGTCAACGGAGCGCCGGCCGACCAATAGCTACCGCTGTTGAACGTCTTCACGTAGAAATCGGCGTTCAATCCGCCCATCTTCTCGGCGGCAATGTGCGGCTCGATCGAGTGCGTGGCAAGCCCGACGGGGATCTTGTACGTGCTCTTCGCATAATCGATCGCCTTGGCGATGACGTCCATCTTGCCTGCTTGCCAGAGGGAATCGCCTTCCAATCCGCGGATGTAGGCGCCCTTCGGTCCCACCTTCTCCATGGCGACGTCGATGTCGTGCTTGAAGTCCTTCTCGTTGATCACGAGTTGGGCGATCCACTGAATTTTGCCGCCGCGCTTGTTGTGCGCCGCAGCCGTTGTCAACATGTCGTCCGCAACGCGCATCCACGACGCGTTGATGCCAACCTCTTCGTACTTCTGATACGTCTCTTCGATCTTCGCAGGCGTGAAGTACGCCTTGAGAAGCGCGGAAACGTAGATCAAGTCGCGGGAGTGCGCCTGAAACACGACCAGGTTATGCCCGGCAATCAGCCGGCTGACTTCCAAACCCGGAGCCAACTTAACCTTTGGCATGGGTCCAGGGGAGGTCATAGGCGCGGGGGCTTGCGCGGGTCCGCGTCCGCCCTGCATGAATGAGGCGCCAGGAGTGCCATCTTGTGGACCGGCTGGGATCGGGGCCTGACCGCGCCCCTCTTGGTATGCCAGCAGTTGCCGTTCTTCAAATCCGAATACCGCAGCCGCCGAAGCGGTTAGAGCCGAGGCCTTCTTTAGAAACCCCCGGCGATCAACGTTCATTTGCGACATATTTTGACTACCTCACGAAGATTACTTGCCGTTGCCACTTGCCGCGATGATGACCACATCGCGGCCCGCAAGCCGCCCGCGGCAGATTACGGTACGTAGTTGACCCGGACTTCTTCAACTACCTCGGTCCCGATCTCAAGCTTCTTGGGGCTGTAAAGCTTCTCGATCTTGACGTCCTGAGCGGGGCCGCCCACTTCCACCTTGCCCTGGAACATGATGTTGTACTCCCGGATTACGTGGACCTGGAACTTGATCACGTACTTCCCGGGCGCAACTCCCATGTCCGCCAAATTGAACTCTAATCCGCCCATGCCCACCTGCGGCGTAGGGCCCGTCACTGCGGCAGCTGCGGCCTTTTCGGCCTTTTCCCAATTAGATTGCTTCACCCAGTCCGGACACGCGTTCCCCAATTTCCATTCCGTGCCGGCGAGCTCACCCGTTACGAACAGCGTCTTCACATATTTACCGGCCTCGTTCTCCAGCCAGATGGCGGTATGGTAGGTCGGGTCCTCCTCACCGGGAGGAGCGTAATCGAATCGAAATTGAAGTTTCCCCGCGGTTGCAGCAGCAAACATCGGGGAAGCTGAAGTTAAGCAAAAACCTAAAAGCAGTAGAGCGATCACACCAAAGAAGCGGACTCGCATAATAGTAGTGTCTTGCACGTTAAGACCCTTTCCGACGTCGGAAGCGGATAGACCGCTGGCTTCCAGACTCGATAATGCCCTACTGTCAACCTAACCTTGGCGCCGCCCTCGGAACAACGACTTAACGGTGCGAAACGGTAACACTCGCAAGGACGCTCAAGAGGATCAGGCAAGAATAAGAGTTTTAGATTCATTTACATCTAATTGCCGGGAGCTTAGCGCGCTCAGTGGTTGTTGTGTTTTGCCTCTACTTGAGGATACCCAAGCGTAACTTGGGAGTTGATTGGGGGATTTCACCCTTAAGCCCCCCAAAAGACGCCCCCGATCTCGCCACCTTCGCGAGACGCCGGCTCCACTCAACGGGGCGCGGCGCCGTGCTAGCTTACGGATAGATAGAGTGCAAAACCGTCGCATCACCGAATGCCCCGCGCCGCCGCTGTGCGCCGCCCTGATCTTGGCCTTGGGAATCGCCGCTGGCCCCGTGTTGGCACAGTCTGACCCCGAGCCGTACCGGCAAACGCGCGTGATCATGGGTACGCGTTTCGAAATACAGGTCTACGACAAGGACGCCGCCCGCGCCGAAAAGGCCGTGGCGCAAGCATTTGAAGCCGTCGGCCAGATCGACCGGCTGCTGAACAATTACACGCCCGCCAGCGAACTGAGCGCCATGAATCGCGGCGCTGCTTCGCAGCCTTTCCACGCTTCCCCCGAACTGTTCTCGTTCGTCAAGGAGTGCCGCCGGTTTCACGAAGCCAGCGCCGGCGCGTTCGACCCCACTGTCGGCGCCATCGTGCGAGCCTGGGGCTTCTTCTCAACCCGTCCTGGAAGGCCCACGGACGCGGCAATCAACGCCGCCAAAGCCGTTTCCGGGTTCGACAAGGTCCGCCTGGACAACCGCGCCCGCACCGTTTCCTACGCCGTCGCCGGGCTGGAGATCGATCCGGGCGGAATCGGCAAGGGGTTCGCCGTGGATAAAGCCCTCGCGGTACTGAAGAAGTCGGGCATCCGCTCCGCGCTGATCAGCGCCGGCGGCAGCACGATCTACGGACTCGGAAAGCCCCCGGGCCAATCCGGGTGGAAGATCGCCATGCGCGACCCTGCCACGCGCCAGGCTCTGGGCTATTTGGAATTGCGGAACAACTCGTTATCGAGTTCCGGCGTCTCCGAGCAATCCGTACGCGAAGGCGCCGCGCGAATCAGCCACATCATCGACCCCCGAACCGGTGACCCGGTTGCCGATATGTGCCAGGTAACCGCCGTCGCGCCCACCGGAACCGAATCCGAAGCCCTGACCAAGGCCGCCTTTATCCTCACCCGCGATTCCTTGCTCGCCACTTTGAAAGGGAACCGGAAGTCTCACGTCCTCCGCGTGGAAGGACCCTGCGGGGCCGGACGCGTGATCTGGACCACTCCCTGGTCCAACTCGCAATTCACGATGAGCCCCGGCAGCCCGGAACCCGCGGGGGCCGGCGGGCTATAGAAGACTCGCCCCGTAGCCCGGCGGATTGTCGGCGCGTCTGCGCCGTGTTAGCGTACTGGGTTGAACACAGCAGGAGCGTCAGGTATGAATCCCGCGAGCTGCATTGCGCCGCCACGCGCGGCCCGTAACAGGTTCGCGCGCGGATTCGCGCGAGCGGCCGCCGTATGCGCCCTGGCCGCCCTCGCCGCCCCGTCTCAGGCCCCCGCGCAAGCGCCGCCGCCCCCCGAAGTGATGCGGCAGAGCCGGCTCGTGCTGGGGACGCGCTGCGAGATTCAAGTCTACGACTACGATGCGGAGCGAGCCAGGAACGCATTGGCGGCGGCGTTGGGAGCGATGGAGGATGTGGACGACATCCTCACCGTCGAATTGCCCGAAATGAACGGGAAGGCCGGCCAGAAACCGTTCGGGGCGTCCGAGGGGCTCTACAGTTTCATCAGGGAGTGTAGCCGGGTTCGCGAGCGCATGGCCGGGGCCTTCGATCCGGCGCTGGGCGCGATTGTGCGCGCCTGGGAGGCTGCCCGCCCGGGACGTCCCACGGATGCCGTCATGGCCGCCGCCAAGGCCGCCGCCGGGTTCGACAAAGTGCTTCTCGACGACAAATACCAAACCGTGTCCTATTCCGTCGCCGGCCTCGAAATCGACCCCGTCTTCATCGGAAGAGCCTACGCCGTGGACAAGGCCGTAGCCTCCCTAAAGAAGTCTGGAATTAAATCGGCGCTGGTGAACGCCGGCAGCGCCGTGTACGCGTTCGGAGCCCCTCCGGGCCAGTCCGGATGGAAGGTTCTGTTGCGCGATCCGGCCACGCGCCAGAGCTTTGGGTACGTGGAACTAAAGAACGGCGCCCTCTCCACTTCCTCGCAGACTGACGACTTCCAGCCCGAGGGCTCCGTCCGGCAGATCCAGATCGACCCCCGAACCGGCGATCCGGCGCGGAATATATGCCAGGTCACGGCCCTCGCGCCCACCGGAACGGAGGCCGGCGCCATGACGCAGGCGGGCTTCGCTCTCACCCGCGAGTCTCTGGCCGCGCTGCTGAAGAAGGACAGCAAGAGGCATGTGTTCCGGGTGGAGAATTCCTGCGGCGCCGGCCGGGAGCTCTGGACTACGCCCTGGTCCGATTTGCAGTTTACCGTAGGCCCGAACGACGCCAAACGGTAGGGAACCAACCGTCTACGCCAAGCCCATCTGATTGGTCAGCGCGATGAACCGCGGGTCTTCGCGGAAGGGATCGAAGCGCGGGTCCACCCGCAGGAATATGAGCTCGAAGGTGCGGTCCTGCCGGGCTTTCTCGATCCATTCGAAACCCTTGGCCGAATCACCCAGCCCCAGATAGATCGAAGCGTAGTCGAACGGCGAGACGTAGCGCTTCTGCGCCAGGTCGTCCAGTTCGGCCAGCATGGCCAACGCTTCGTCCTTCTTGCCCCAAAGCGCCAGCGTCCGTCCCAGCCCCCCACGCGGACCGGGGCTTTGTGGGGAGAGTTGGATCGCGCGCTGGTAGGCCGCCACGGATTCCTCTAACTCCATCCGGCACGCCTGCACGGCTCCCAGCGTCGCATACGTGCCGCTGAACTGCGGATTCTGCTCAATCGTCCGGTCGCACTGCTCCAGCGCGAGGTCGAACTCCCGGCGGAAGTAGTAGACCATCGCCACGTCCCGCGAGATGATCGACGAAACCGGATCGAGCGCCTGCGCCAGCGCCATTTCCTTCAAGGCCTCGTCGAGGCGGCTCAAAGGCGCCAGGCCGGTCATGGCGTACCAATGGTGCGCGGTGGCATAACGCGGGTTCAAGGTGATGGCCCGCTGAAACTCGCGCTCCGAGCCGTGCCAGTCCCACCCCTGCGTGGCATTGATGTGCGCCAGTGACGTGTGTCCTTCGGCCGAATCCTCGTCGAGCATCACCGCCCATGCCGCATTCGAGGAAGACTTGGTCCACACTTCCGCTCCGGAAACTGTTCCGTAATGCGCCAGAAGCGTGTAGGCGTCCGCCAGCCCGGAGTAGGCCGTTGAATACTGCGGATCTTCCGCGATGGCCTTCTCGAAAAGCTCCACGGCCTTCCGCAACCCGCGCTCCGTCCTCTGGGCGGAGTGGTAGCGCCCCTGCAGGTACAGATTGTAAGCGGCCAGATTTTCGGTTACGCGGCGGCTTCGTTGCACCGAGTTCAGACCGGCCATCTCGGTGCGCAGCTTCTCGGTGACCGTTCGCGCGACTTCGGATTGAATCGCGAAGACGTTTTTCATCTTGAAGTCGAGATTCTCAGACCAGATGTAACAGCCCGTCGCGGTATCGATGAACTGCACCGTGATTCGCAGCATCTCGCCGGATCTGCGCACGCTGCCGCTGATCACGGTGCCGGCGTTGAGCCGCTCGGCCATTTCCTTGAGGTCCGTGCCTTCGGGCACCACCGCGGGCCAGGCGGCAACCCTGAGCGATTCCACTTTCGTCAGCGCGCTCACCACTTCGTCGCCAATGCCCTTGCAGAAATATTCCTGGTCGCTTTGCGGACTGCGGTCCGCGAAGGGCAGCACGGCGATGGTGTTATGGCTGGTCAGTACGGCGCCGACGGTAAGCTTGGGAGTGGCCGCGGGAGGCCGGTGGAAGGCCGGCGCATAGCTTCCCTTGGGCAGGTCGATCATCAGGGCGTCGTTCCGCCCCTCATCCAGGTAATACTTCGCCAACCGGGCCCGCAACCGCCGCGCCTGCACGCGCACAATCGGGTCAGTGCGCGGGTCGAAGCTGGAATCCTTGCCAAAGACCTCAATGCCGATCAGGAATTCCTTCAGCTTATCGGCGCGCCCGCAGACGGATTCGTCCACGATAAACGCCAGGAAACGCTTCAGGCGGTCCACGTGGGCGAATGCGGCGCTACCCAGGACCTTCGCCAAACTCTGGCGTATCTCCTGGTCACGTTCCGTTCCGCTAGAGGTCGCTTCGTTAGGCATGGGCCCTGGATTAATTGTCACATGAATCCTTGTTAATAATTACGACAAACTTACCCGCCGCTATCCGCGGCGGGTAAGTTATCGCGCTACAGAGAGGGAGGAACAGCCTAGGCGGGCGCACCCGCGTAGACAAAGCCCTTTGGAAGGCCGGCGTCGGGAACGTTTCCGTAGATATGCTCGCCGGGCAGGCCTTCGAGTATGATGGCCCGGGCCGTGAGCAGTCTCTCCACGTTGACCCCCGTTCTTAACCCCATGGCTTCGAGCAGGAACACCAGGTCTTCGGTGACCACGTTGCCTGAAGCTCCCGGAGCGTAGGGACAACCGCCCAGGCCGCCCTGGGAAGCATCGAACGTCTTCACGCCCACATCGAGCGCCGCCACAACGTTTGCGAGCCCCTGCCCGCGCGTGTTGTGGAAGTGCGCCGCCCCCGCCTTGTCGCCCAGTTCGGCATTCAGCCGTTTGAACAGCCGCCTCACCTGGGCCGGGTTAGCGTGACCGGCGGTATCCGATAGACCTACGGATTCCGCGCCGGCTTCCACCAGCATTACCGCCAACTGAATCACCCAGTCCTCGTCAACAAGGCCCTGGAGAGAACAGCCGAATGCCGTGGAGATTCCGATTTCGAGACCCGGGCGCGTTTCCGCCGGCTGGGCATCGAGCAGCGCGCGTACTTTGCGCACCTCATCGACCGCCTCTTCCGGAGACTTGCGAATGTTCGCCATGCTGTGTTCCCGCGAAGCGGAAACAGGCATGGTTACTTTGTGGACTCCGGCCGCGATCGCACCCTCGGCTCCCCTCAAATTCGGGGCCAGGGCCAGGATCGTAACTCCCGGAATCGATACCGTCGCGCGGACTATATCGCCGGTATCCGCCATTTGCGGCAGCAGTTTGGGTGAAACGAAAGAGCCAACCTCGATTTCGCGCAGCCCCGCTTTCGCAAGGGCGTTGATCCACAGCAGCTTGGCTTCGGTGGGCATGATCCGCTTGATGCTCTGTAAGCCATCGCGCGGACCAACCTCGCTGATCACTACATCGATTTGTGAGTCGGTCATATCCCGGCTTCCTTTCTCGAAAGCTTCGCGATCGGCGCCTTACGCTTCGAGCGCGGGATCGTAGAACTCACCGAACAGTTCCTGGTCGCTCGGCCGGTCTTCCGGCAGCGGGCGCGATACCCAGGTGGTGTTCATGTAGTGCTTCAGGCAGACGTTCTCGGAAACCGAGTTGCCGCCCCAGGTTCCGCAACCCAGGCTGGAGGTCATCGGCATGCCGTTGGTGAACGAACCGGCATTGGCGCGGGACTGCGGTTGGCGAACCATGATGCGGCTGACCGGAGCTTCCATCGCCAGCTCATGGATGTGCTGATCGTTGAACGAGTAGATGCCCACGGAGTGGCCCTTGCCGCCCACTTCGTAGATTTCGTGCATCATCTTGAGCACGTTCGGCCAGGTGTCCCACTTGTAGAGGGCCATCAGGGTAGTGAGCTTCTCGCCGGAGAACAGGTGCTCCTTGCCAATGCCGGTGCCCATCACCATGATGAACTTCCGGTCGGCGGGAACATCCACGCCGGCAAGCTTGCCCATGTCATAGGCCGAGCGGGCCACGGAGTCGGCCAGGCGATGGCCTTCGGCGTCCCACATGATCGCGCGGAACTTCTCGCGCTCTTCGTCGCTGGCCAGGTAGCCGCCTTCCTTCTGGAGCTGGGCCACCATCTGGTCGAAGATGCTGTCAAGGATGAGCAGGTTGCCGTCCGCCGAGCAGCCGGAGCCGTAGTCGGAGGTCTTGCTGAGCATGGTGTTGCGGGCCGCTTCTTCGATATTGGTGGTTTCGTCGAAGATCATGGTCGCATTGCCCGCGCCGACGCCGTATGCCGGCTTGCCAGAGTGGTATGCGCGGCGAACCGTCGGCTGGCCGCCGGTCGCCATCACGAGGTCGGACTTCGCGTTGAGCGCTTCCGACATGGCCTTGTTGACCTTCATGATGCACTGCAGGATATCGGCCGGGGCGCCTTCGCGAACCAGCGCTTCGCGCATCAGGTTGACGGTGTGCTGCGTGGTCTTCTTCGAACGCGGGTGCGGGGAGAAGATGATCACGTTGCGGGCTTTGATGCCGTAGATGGCCATGCCGGCCGGGGTCAGATCGGGGTTGGTGGTCGGAACGATGCAGGCAATCAGGCCCACCGGCTTGCCGTACTTCGCAATGCCCTTCTCCGGGATCTCTTCGATCACGCCAACGCTCTTCTGCCGCAATGCGTCGCGAAGTACGCCGCGGATCTTGAAGCGCTTGTTCATGCGGGTGACGGGGTCGCCCAAACCGGTCTCTTTGATTCCTTCTTCCACCAGACCGGTGAACGTCTTCTTGTTCGCCACGGCCCAAGCTATCGCCTGGCAGAGGCGGTCAACCCGCTCTTGCGAATAGCCTTCGATTTCCTTTTGGACGGCTCTGGCTCTTGCTATCGCCGCATCAAGTTCTTCTGCTTTCTCTTTTGTGATGTCGTCTGCTGGCATGTTTTTGAATTTCCTCGTAAAGATTCCGTCTAGCCCCGGATTGAATCGCTCGGGCTCGCACTGGAGGCGCCCTCAGGCCTCTCCCCAACCTCACAGATCTGCGAGGCGGGAACCCGTAAGCGATCGGAATGAACCCGAACAGCCCGGCGACCCCGCGCACGCGCGGGTCGCCCGTATTCGAAGTCACTGTACTTCTCTAGATTATCCGCGCCCGTCATCGGAGAACAACGACGTAACCGTACCGGCACCGTAAAACAAGCACAGCGCAAATTGGCCTCGAATGTATACAAAGTATGCCTTTTTCGGCTCAATGTCAATCATTATTCGGGCACTTTACACATAATTGTATACAATCAACCTTGCGTTTAGATCGGCAGGGGCGGTACAATCGACTCGTCCCCGACATGGAGATCCGGTCTATTTCCGCGCCTCCGGCCGACTCCGGCCGCCCGAACCGCCTTGTCAGCGCCCTACGGGAGATGCTGCTGCGCGGTGACTTCAAGCCCGGCCAAAGGCTGACGGAGCTGGGCGTGGCTGCCATCTTGAAGGCTTCCCGCACACCTGTCCGCGAGGCGCTCGAAAAGCTGGCGCAACAGGCCCTGCTGAAGCCCTTGCGAAGCGGAGGCTTCGCCGTCGCGGAGTTCACGGTGGACGAAATATGGGACGCGATTGAGCTTCGCGGCGTTCTCGAAGGCACCGCCGCAAGGCTCGCCGCCGAGCGGCTGGCTAACCGGGAGGAATTGTCCGTCCTGGGCGATTACTGCGACCGCATGGACGCCTTGGCTCTCGATAGCCCCGATCTGCACGAATCCGCCACCTACGGCGATCTGAACCGGGGCTTCCACGCCGAGTTCTGCCGGCTGGCGAAGAACGTCGTACTGGCCCGAAGCCTGGAGGCTGTTCTCGCGCTTCCGTTTGCCGCCCCCGGCGCCCTGCTTTTCGATCAGGCCGAGCCGGCCCTGCTTGGGGGGCTCGCCAGGGAGCATCATCGGGCCATTCTGGAGGCCATCGAGAATCGCGAGGGCACGCGCGCCGAAAGCCTTGCGCGCGAGCACGCCCGCATTTCCCGAACCAAGCTGGTACGCGTCCTCGAAAACAGGGAGTTGCTGAGCATGCTGCCCGGCGCGTGTCTCATCCAATTGCTCCCGGCGCCCGCCGATTCCTCCCCGCGGTAATAAGCAGGCCTACAGCGGCACAGACAGCCCGGTAAGCGACCAGCGCCTCCGCGTCAAATCCAAGGCCACCCGACTTGCGACCGCCGCACTATGACATAGATGTGAGTTGGGGAGTGAAAGGGGGCGGACGCCAACGCCCGCCCCCGATGCTTACTGAAGTTCCGAAGTACTGAAGAAGAACCGCAGCTCGACTTCGGCCGTTTCCGGCGCGTCCGAACCATGGATGCAGTTCCGTTCGATATCCGTGGCAAACCGCTTCCTGACAGTGCCATCGGCGGCGTTGGCCGGGTTGGTAGCGCCCATGACTTCGCGCAATCCCTTGATGGCGTCTTCCCGTTCGAGCGCCATGACGATGATCGGGCCTTCCGTCATAAACTTCACCAGCCCCGAGAAGAAAGGCCTCTGGCTGTGCACGGCATAGAAGCCACGGGCCTGCGTTTCGGTGAGCCGGGTCATCCGCAGGGCGAGCACTTTGAAGCCCGCCTTTTGGATCATGGCCAGAATTTCGCCGGCCTGGCCGGCCGCGACAGCGTCGGGTTTGATAATCGAAAACGTGCGTTCCACACTCATAAACGGCTCTTTATCTTTTCTCCAATTTCGGCCGGTGAGGAGCAGACGGTGATGCCCGCTTCCAGCATGGCCTCGATCTTGTCGCTGGCTTTTCCGGACCCGCCGGAAATGATGGCCCCGGCGTGTCCCATGCGGCGTCCCGGAGGCGCCGTCTGGCCGGCGATGAAGCCGACAACCGGTTTCTTCACGTTGGCCTTCACGTACGCGGCCGCGGTCTCCTCGGCGTTGCCGCCGATTTCGCCGATCATTACGATGGCCTCGGTTTCGGGGTCGGCGTTGAACAGCGCCAGCGCGTCCACGAAGTTCGTGCCGATAATCGGGTCGCCGCCGATGCCGATGCACGTGGACTGCCCGATGCCCAGCTTGGTCAGTTGGCCCACCGCCTCATAGGTCAGGGTGCCGGAGCGGGAAACCACGCCGACGTTGCCTTCCTTGTGGATGTGCCCGGGCATGATGCCGATCTTGCAGCGTCCCGGCGAGATGATGCCGGGGCAGTTCGGGCCAATCAGCCGCGTGGAAGATTTCTGAAGGATCTGCCACACGCGGACCATATCCACCGCCGGAATGCCTTCGGTAATGCAGACCACCAGCGGAAGGCCCGCGTCCGCGGCTTCCATGATGGCGTCGGCCGCATACGGCGGGGGCACGAATATCACGGTGGCGTTGGCGCCGGTTTCCTTCACGGCCTGCGCGACGGTGTCAAACACGGGAAGGTCCAGGTGCTTGGTTCCGCCTTTGCCTGGCACCACGCCGCCTACCACGTTGGTTCCGTAGGCTATCGCCTGCTGCGTGTGGAAGGTGCCTTCCTTCCCCGTAAAGCCCTGTACGATCAATTTGGTGTTCTTGTCTACGAGTACGCTCATTTCAATCCTCCGGGCTACGCAGCCGCCAGTTTCACTACCTTTTCCGCCGCATCGCGCATGTCGGCACCAACGGTGAAGTTCAGGCCGGAATCCACCAGGATCTTGCGGCCGAGTTCGACGTTGGTGCCTTCCATGCGAACCACAATGGGCGCCTGTATATTCAGGTCGCGCGCCGCGGCCACCACGCCAGTAGCCAAAGTGTCGCAGCGCAGAATGCCGCCGAAGATGTTGATGAGGACGGCCTTCACGTTCTTATCCGAAAGCAGGATGCGGAACGCGTTCTTCACCTGCTCGGCCGTGGCGCCGCCGCCCACGTCCAGGAAGTTGGCGGGGCTGCCGCCGGCGTACTTGATGATGTCCATGGTGGCCATCGCCAATCCGGCGCCGTTCACCATGCAACCCACGGCGCCATCGAGCTTGATGTAGTTCAGGCCGAAGCGCGAGGCTTCCACTTCGAGCGGGTCCTCTTCGTTGAGGTCGCGCAGTGCGAGCAGGTCCTTATGCCGGTAGAGCGCGTTGTCGTCGAAGTTGATCTTCGCGTCGAGCGCGATGGCCTTGCCGTCCTTCGCCAGGATGAACGGGTTGATTTCCGCGAGCGATGCGTCGGTGGCAACGTAAGCGCGCGCAAGCGCCATCATGGCCTGCACCGCGTACGGCACGCTGGCCGGGGGAACGCCGATGCCGAACGCCAGTTTGCGCGCCTGGTAGGCCTGCAGGCCCTGGTCCGGACGGAAAGCTTCCTTCAGGATCAGTTCGGGCGTTTTCGCCGCGACTTCCTCAATCTCCATGCCGCCGGCAGCCGATGCCATGAACACGGGCAGACCTTGCTCGCGATCGAGCACGATGCCCAGGTAGAGTTCGCGTTCGATCGGCAGCGTTTCCTCGATGAGGAGCCGCTGTACGATCCTGCCCTCCGGCCCGGTCTGATGGGTGACCAGCTTCATGCCGATCATCTGTCTTGCGAGTTCCACCGCCTCGGCGGCGTTCTTCGCGATCTTCACCCCGCCGCCTTTGCCGCGCCCACCGGCATGTATCTGCGCCTTCACTACGACGCTGCCGCCGATGTTCTTAGCTGCCGCTTCCGCTTCGTCGGCGGTAAACGCCACTTCGCCCCTGGGAACAGGAACGTGGTATTGCGCCAGGATGGCTTTAGCCTGATATTCGTGAATTTTCATGGAAAATACCGCTTATGCTAGTATTCGAAAGTCAAGATCCATCAATATAGCATGCCTCTGCTCCCCCACTTGGAACGGGTACTCTCGCGCGGCGACCTCTCCGCCGGCGATGCCCGTGAGGCCATGCGCGCAATTCTCGGCGGCGATGTAAGCCCCATCCGCATCGCGGCGTTTCTAGCGGCCCTTCGCGTGAAAGGCGAAACGGTGGATGAACTGGTCGGCTTCGCGCGCGCCATGCGCGAGTATGCCGCTCCGGTAGATCACGGCGTGCGGGGCGAACCGCTCATCGATACCTGCGGGACCGGCGGAGACGGCGCGAGCACGTTCAACATCTCCACCATCGCAGCCTTCGTGGTGGCCGGCGCGGGCGTGCACGTCGCCAAGCACGGCAACCGCTCCATTTCGAGCCGCTGCGGCAGCGCGGACCTGCTCGATTCCATGGGCATCAAGATCGCTCTGCCTCCATCCGAAGCCGCGCGCGCCATCCGCGAGATCGGAATCGGTTTCCTCTTCGCCCCCGCGATTCACACCGCGATGAAATACGCGCAGCCCGTCCGCGTGGAATTGAAGACGCGCACCGTGTTCAACTTTCTCGGCCCGCTGACCAACCCCGCCGGAGCCGATACGCAGTTAGCCGGCGCCCCTTCGCCCCACGCCGCGGAACTGATCGCCGGCGCCCTGGCCCGCCTGGGCCTGCGCCGCGGATTCGTAGTGCACGGCTCGGACGGCCTGGATGAGATCACCACCACCGGCCCCACGCTGATGCTCTCGATAGCCGAGGGCCAAGTGGAACGCCGGATCGTGAGCCCCGCCGATTTCGGCCTCCGCCCGGTGGAACCGGAAGCCCTCAAAGGCGGCGACCCGGCCCGCAACGCCGAGATCGCGGCCGAAGTCCTCGCCGGATGCCGCGGCCCGCGGCGCGAGATCGTTCTAGCCAATTCCTCCGCCGCGCTGGTAGCCGCCGGCGTCGCCTCCGGTTTCAAGGAAGGCATGGAACGCGCCGCGCAGTCCATCGACACCGGGGCCGCGCGAAAGAAAGCCGAAGCTCTGGCGCAGTTCAGCCGGGAAGCGCGGGCTTAGGCGCTCCGGCCAAGCGGGGAATCGCCGCAACTGCGCGGAGAAATGCTCCTGCGCTTTCGCTTTGACAACTGCGCAACACGCTTTTGGGGGATTGGAATTCAAGCCGTACTTGTCTACAATTTCCCCGGAGGCGAAATGAAAGCATCGTTCGTGGTATCCACCGTTGCATTGGCGCTGAGCTGCGCAGCCTACTCTCAGGCGCCTGCGTCCAATCCTGCGCCTAACGCCCAGACGCAAGGAGCCCGTGGCGGCCAAGCTCCCGCCGGCGGCGCCGGGGCGGGCGCGCCGGGAATGCAGGCGCCAGGGCGCGGTCCCGCAGGCGGCGGGGGAACCAGCGCCATGGGCAGCGCGGAGATCGCGCCCCTGATCTTCGAGGAGCACTGGACCAACAACCTTCCGAATGCCGAGCCGGCGACGCACGATCATCTGAGCAATCAGAATCTGCTGCTGCACCTGTACGGCGACTCGGATCACATTCGCGCAACGAACCATCCAACCGAGGCCTACACCTACACCGGCGAAGCCATCACAAATTGGGCGTTGACGCTGAGCGATCCGAAATTCTATTACGACCTGTCGGGTACGGGTAAAGTTCTGCTTCGCACCCGCAATTCCGGATACCGGTTCACGCATGTTGTGATCAAAACCATGGACGGGAAATGGTTCGCCAGCGAGGAAGGTTCTCCCGAATCGAGTTCCTGGATCAATCGCGAATACGGGCTCGCCGACCTGCACTGGCGCGTGTTGCTGATGACCGATACGCCGACCAACGCCAGCAATCAGCGGAAGCCCGACCCCAAGCTAGTGCCCATCATCCCGCTGGGAGTGGGACAGCCCGACCTAACCAAGGTGGATGAAGTCGGGTTTTCCGACCTCATGCCGGGCGGTTGGATTCCGGCCACGACCCGCGTCAACGTCTGGGCGGTCTACGGCAAGAAGGTTCCCCGCTGACATCTCCCGGACGAGGGATGACCGCGACAGAACGGCCACTGGCCACACGCTTACTTGGCCTGAGTCTTGTGTTTGAGTTGTCCCTTCTTTAGGCGCTGGCTGAAGAGAACTGTTCGGACAGGCAACACCTTGGCAGGCGAAACCGCCTGCCCCACCTTGCATTTTCAAGCGCTTGCGCGGCCAGGTGGGGCAGGCGGTTTCGCCTGCCAAGGCTTTCTTCAACAAGCTATCGTGCTCTGGGGTTCTTCAAACGCCGCTCACCACACGCGGCACGCGTTGGCGCTTACCATCGGCTGCCCTGCCTTGCATGAGAACGCCTGCTGAAACTCCGGCATGTTCACCATTACGCCGTTGACGCGGTAACGCGCCGGCGAATGCGGGTCGGTTCGCACTTGCAGTACCGCCGCTTCCTCGCGAATGTTCTCGCACCATACCTGTCCGAACGAAAGAAACAGGCGCTGCTGCGGCGTGAAGTTGTCCACCTTGGGAGCCGAGGCCACGCCCGGCATGCCCAGCAGCGCCATCAGGGCGATGCGAAGGCCGCCGTTATCGGCCACATTCTCACCCAGCGTCAGCTCTCCGTTTACGTTCGCCCCCTGGGCCACGGAGAACTTCGAGTACTCGTTTACCACGCACGCCGTCCGGCCCTCGAATTCCTTGGCGTCAGCCGCTGTCCACCAGTCGCGCATGTTTCCCTGCGCGTCGAATTGCCGGCCCTGGTCGTCGAAGCCGTGCGTCAGTTCGTGGCCGATCACCATCCCGATCCCGCCGAAATTCACGGCGTCGTCCATGGCGTTGTCGTAAAACGGCGGCTGCAAGATGCCCTCCGGGAAGTTGATGTCATTCATGAGCGGGTTGTAATAGGCGTTCACCGTGGGCGGCGTCATGCCCCATTCGCCCCGGTCCACCGGCTTGCCGATCTTGTTCAACTGGCGTTGAAACTCGAATTGATCGGCGCGCATGCCGTTCCCGACGGCGTCATCGCGTTTGATCGCGACGCTCGAATAGTCGCGCCACTTGTCGGGATACCCGATCTTGTTGCGGATTGCCTTGAGCTTCACCATCGCGGCCTGCTTGGTTTCGGGCGTCATCCACGAAAGCGCCTGGACATCCTGCCCCAGCGCCTGCTCAAGCGCATCCACCATCTTGAGCGTGCGCTGCTTGCCCTCTGCCCCAAACGTACGGTTCACGAATTCGATTCCCAACGCCTCGCCCAACTGCGAATCCGTGAAATCGACGCACCGCTTCCAGCGGGGGCGCAACTCCTTCGCGCCGGTCAAAGCCTGCCCGTAGAAGCTGAAGTTCTCGTCCACGAACGCGGCGGGCAGAAACACCACTTCCGAATGCAGAACGTGCCACGTGAGATACGTCTTCCAGTCGTCCAGGCTGACGCTCTGAATCTCGCCGCTCAGTCCTTTGAAAAAGTCGGGCCAGGCCACGTTCACGTCTTGAAACGAGGGTGCGCCGCTCGCCGTAATATAGGCATTCCAGTTGAATGCGGTCCCGAGCGCCGCCAGCTCCTGCCGCGTCATCTTGTGATAGATCTTCTCCGGGTCGCGGCGCGAAACGCGGTCGAGCGAAACCTTGGCCAGTTCGGTCTCAATGCGCATCACCGTCGCGGCATGCGCCTTGGCCTGTTCCGGCTTCTCCCCGGCGAGCGCGAACATGCGCTCCACGTGAGCCTGATACTTCTGGCGCAAATCGGCGGACCGCTGATCGTCCTTCAGGTAGTAGTCGCGGTCCGGCATTCCGAGGCCGCCCTGGTCCAACTGCGCGATCACGTCGGTCGAGCTCTTGAAGTCCTGCTCGGCCCCGAAGTTGAACAGCGCGGACATGCCGTCCCGGTGCATGCGCGCCACGGCGGCGGCCAGTTCCGACTTGTCCTTGAGATTGCGGATGCGGTCGAGCACGGGCTGGATGGTCGAGAGTCCCTTGGTCTCGATGGTCTTCTCATCCATGCAGGCGGCGTAGTAATCGCCTATCTTCTGCTTGACGGCATCCCTTCCCGGCGCGGGCTTTGCGGCCTCGTCGAGGATCTCACGCAGGATTTCGCGATTGCGTTCGGCCAGTTCCGCGAAACGGCCCCACCGCGATTGGTCGGAGGGGATGGGGTTGTTCTTGATCCAGCTTCCGCAGGCGTACTGGTAGAAATCGACGCACGGGTCCACCGAAGAATCGATGTTCTTCACATCGAAGTTCACGCCGGGCCGGGCAGCCGGCAAGGCGGGCGCCGGGCCCCCCTTGGGCGGGGACGGAGGCGTTTGGGCGAAGAGCGCCGAAATACACATGGCGCCGCAGATCATGATAGCTTTCACGGAACTTGGCTCCTCAACCTATTGTGGCTTACCCTAACTTTACCGTGGCGCATTGCCGCCGGAATATCGTATCGTGGTTCCGGTACAGTGATATACTCCCAGCTAAATTGACGCTATGTCAGGCATCTTTGTACGAAAACCACTCGATTCGCTCCTTGCGGAGGCCCATCAGGAGGGCGAACACACCTTAAGACGAGCGCTGAACGTGACGAATCTGGTCGCGCTCGGCATCGGGGCGATCATCGGGGCGGGCATATTTGTCCTCACCGGCTCGGCCGCGGCGCAATATGCCGGACCCGCGATTGTCCTCTCGTTCGTCCTCGCCGGCTTCGGATGCGTGTTCGCGGGGCTCTGTTACGCCGAGTTCGCGTCCATGATTCCCATCGCCGGGTCGGCGTACACCTACGGTTACGCCACTCTGGGCGAGTTATTCGCCTGGATCATCGGCTGGGACCTCATCCTCGAATATGCCTTCGGCGCCGCCACCGTGGCGTCCGGCTGGAGCGCCAATGTCTTCCAGTTCCTCCAGCGCATCGGCATATCCCTGCCGCCGCAATTCGCGGCCACTCCCGGCACGAAACTGGTTCTCTTCGAGGGTCTGTGGCGCCCGTCGGGAACCCTCGGTGCGGAAGCGGCAGCCAAGGGCATCAACCTGGCTACCCTGCCCCAGGCGACTGGATCGTTCAACATCATCGCCTTCCTGGCGATCTGCCTAGTTACGCTGGTGCTGGTGATCGGCATCAAGGAATCGGCCACCCTGAATACCATCATCGTGTTCATCAAGGTGGGCACGGTGCTGGTCTTTATCGCCGTGGCGGCCTCCTATCTGATCGCGCATCCGGATGTCGCGATGAAGAACTGGCATCCGTTCATTCCCCAAAACCTGGGTGAATTCGGAAAATTCGGATATTCGGGAATCGGGCGTGGCGCCGCCGTAATCTTCTTCGCCTACATCGGATTTGACGCCGTTTCCACCGCGGCGCAGGAGGCCAAGAATCCGCAGAAGGACATGCCGATGGGCATTCTGGGGTCGCTCGCGATCTGCACCGTCCTCTATATCGTCACCGCGGGCCTGCTGACCGGCGTTACGAGCTACACCACGCTCAACGTTGCCGCCCCGGTCGCGGTAGGAATGGCCGCCACCGGCGTCAGGTGGGGCGAGTACCTCGTGCTGATCGGCAGCATCCTGGGCCTCAGCACCGTCATGCTGGTGATGCTTCTCGGCCAGTCGCGCGTCTTCTACTCCATGTCGCGCGACGGCTTGCTCCCCGCGTGGGCGGGCAAGGTGCACCCGCGTTTCCGGACGCCGTATGTTTCTTCGATCACAGTCGGGATCTTCGTAGCGATATTCGCTTCACTGATCCCTATCGGCATTCTCGGCGAACTGGTCAGCATCGGCACCCTGCTGGCGTTCGTGATCGTTTGCGCCGGCGTGTGGATTCTGCGGCGCAACCAGCCGGATATCGCCCGGCCGTTCAAAACGCCGATGGTGCCTTTCGTCCCCATCATGGGCATCCTGGTGTCGCTCTATTTGATGGCCAGCCTCCCGTTCGACACCTGGCTTCGGCTGATCATCTGGCTCATCATCGGCTTAGGCATCTACTTCGGCTACGGCCGCCATCACAGCAAAGTGCGCCTGGCCCTAAAGAAGAACTAGTCACCCCAGTGGGGCAGACCCCCTGGTCTGCGGCCGGACCCGCTGGTCCGGCCAGGCCCGCAAAGGGGCCTAAGAATCCCGACCCGCGCGCTGTTTCAACGTACTAACTCCCGGTCTGTCCGACGGAAACTAGCTAGAATGAACTGAAGCGTGATGAGAAGCCGCCCGTCTGTTCGCAAAGCGGCAGAACGGAGCGCAGCGGAGCGCAAGAGCCACTCAGTTTCCGGGCAGTCCTCTTCGGCTGCGAAACCATCTGTCGAAACATCCGCACGCATGGATTCGTTTCGTTCGAAACGCGTCCTTCTGACGTGCCTGGTTCTGATTGCCGCGAGCGTCATCGTCTACGCCCCTGTGCGCCACTTCGGCTTCGTAAACATGGACGATCCGGAGTACGTCACTGACAATCCCCACGTTGCCCAAGGCTTAACGTGGCAGGGCGCGCAATGGGCCTTGACGTCCTCGGATGCCGCCAACTGGCATCCCGTGACCTGGCTTTCGCACATGCTCGACGTGCAGCTTTTCGGCATGAACGCCGGACCCCAGCACGTCACGAATCTAATCCTCCACATCCTCAATGCCCTTTTGCTGTTCGGGTTGCTCTACCGGATGACGGGGGCATGGGGCCGGAGCGCGTTTGTCGCGGGCTTGTTCGCGCTCCATCCGTTGCACGTGGAATCGGTGGCCTGGATTTCCGAACGCAAGGACGTTCTGAGCACGCTATTTGGACTGCTCGCCATGTGGGCCTACGTCGCCTACGCGCGGCGTCCGGGGCCGTGGCGGTACGTGCTGGTCGTGCTTTGGTTCGGGTTGGGCCTGATGGCGAAACCCATGCTCGTCACGCTTCCGTTCGTCCTGCTGCTCCTGGATTTCTGGCCGCTACAGCGGGCCGAACTGGGCCGCGGCGGGGCTGGCCTGGCGGGGCTCGCGCGGGAGAAAGTTCCGCTCTTCGCTCTCGCCGCGCTTTCGAGCGTCGTGACCGTGCTAGCTCAACGGCAGGGGGGCGCGGTCGCCGGACTGGGCGGTGTTTCATTGAGTCTCCGGCTGGCCAATGCGCTGGCGTCGTATGCGGCTTACATCGGCAATATGCTATGGCCCGTTCGACTGGCGGCGTATTATCCGCTCGCGACATCGGCGCCGGTCATGCAGGCGTGCCTCGGCGCCGTGCTGCTGATCGGCGTTACGGCCTTGGCGATCCGCACGCGCCGGCGGCACGGCTATTTCCTGGTGGGTTGGCTCTGGTACGTAGGCACGCTCATACCGGTGATTGGCCTGGTACAGGTGGGAAGCCAGTCGATGGCCGACCGCTACACTTACCTCCCTCTGATCGGGCTCTTTCTAATTGCCGCCTGGGGCGCGCCCGAACTCGCGGCCCGCTGGCCTCAGCGCGGACCGGCGCTTACGGTCGCGGGCGCGTGCCTCCTTCTGGCTTGCGCATCGCTCGCGAGCACTCAGGTTCAATATTGGAGCGACGACGCCGCTCTCTGGCAACACGCTCTCGACGTAACTAGCGGCAATTATTTCGCGCACAACAACCTGGGAGAGACGCTCATCAAGCAAGGCAGGACCATCGAGGCCGCCGCGCAATTCGCCGAAGCGGTTCGCCTCCGGCCCCGCTACGCGCATGCACAGAACAATCTGGGCATGGCCCTGGTGGGTGAAGGGCAACTCGATGCGGCCGCCCTTCGTTTCCGGGAAGCTCTGCACATCGACCCCAACTACGCGTATGCCCACGACAACCTCGGCATGGTCCTGATCCGGCAGCGCAAACTCGACGAGGCCACACAACATATCAGCGAGGCCCTGCGGATCAAGCCTGACTTCCCCGAGGCTCAAAGCAACCTCGGAACGATCCTGATGGTACAGGGAAGACTCGATGAAGCCGCCCGCCGTTTCACCGAAGCCCTGCGAGCGAAGCCCGATTACGTGGAGGCGCTGAACAACCTGGGCATGGTCCTGATACGCCAGGGTAAGTTCGACGAAGCGGCGCAGCGCCTGGGCGAGGCCCTCCGCATCAAGCCCAACTACGCGGAGGCCCACGCCAACCTGGGAATGGCCCTGATGTCGCAGGGAAAACTCAAGGAGGCGGATCAGCAGTTCTCGGAAGCCACCCGAATCAAGCCCGAACTGGCGCCCGCAATCGAAGGCTTGAAGTCGTCCCTGGCGGCACTGCGAAAAGGCGGGCAGTGACAGCGGCGCCCGCTCACTAGTTTCAAGGGGTTTGGGCTCTCGACCCGGTGTCGCGATTCTGAGGGTTGTGGCGCTGAGGAAGTTCCGGAGTGCCCCTTGTCCTGGGCATGCTGCCAGGCGGCAGCATGCCCAGGGGGGCCACGTTATACGGGGTTAGAAGTTAATACGCGCCGAGAGCTGAATCTGCCGAGGCGTATTGCCGGCCGAAGTGATCAACCCATAGTTCGGGCTGCCGATCGAGGCCTGAACGCTGCCGAGACCGCGCACGTTCCAGGCATTCTGCCCTTCCGCGCGGATCTGGAGGTAACGCCCTTCCTTGAATCGGAAGTTCTTCATCAGCGACATGTCCATCGTGTAGTTGCCGGGGTTCCGGTATGCGTCGTTATTCGGAGGCAGGCTGCCCGAAACGAATGACTGCGCCGCAACCACCTTGCAGGGATTCAGATAGCGCTGGGTGGTGCTCATCTTCCTGCAATCGCCCCACACGGGAGTGTCAAACGGCTGCAAGGAGCCAGTCAGAATCTGGTTGAAGTCCTTGAAGCCGGGCATGACCAGGTTGGTGTCGGTGGTCCCCGCGGCTACGTTCCCCAATCCATCTGAGTAGTTCGCCCAGGTCTGATTTACCTTGATGATCCCGTTGTTGATGTTGCTATTGGTGCTCCCGGTCAGGCCGATCGGGGCGCCGCTGCGGTAGGAGAAGTTGCCGGCCAACTGCCAGCCGCCAACCACCGCGTCGATAAACTTCGTGGCAAAGTTGGTGGGCTTGCCCAGGAGGGCCTTGCCCCTGCCGATCGGAAACTCGAGGGTATAAGCGACGTTCACGTTGTGCTTGCGGTCAGCCGAGCTGAGTCCCCATACCTTGTGATAATTGTCAACCGACTGCACGCCCTTGGAGTTCTGTCCGTCCGCGCCGCCGACGTCGTCCACCGAATGGCCGTGGGTGTAGTTCAACAGGGCCGAGAAGCCCTGCGAGAAACGCCGCTCAACGCGGAAATTGCCCGAGTCATAACGGGAACGGCCCAGGTTCAGACCGGAGATGTTGAGGCGCCCGTAGTACGGGAACTCATACTCCAACAAACCGAGCGGCTGGGTGCTGCCCGTGATCGTGCTTTCGAGCGTCTGCCCCGCGTTCGGGGAGACCATGTACTTCGCCATCATCGACGCGTATTGCGGCGTCAGCAGTTCCGCCGGATAGTGGCTTCCCAAGTTGGTCGCCAGCAGGCCGTAGCCGCGCAGAGCCGAGTAGCCTACCTGAACCACGATGTTCAACGGCAACTGCCGCTGCATATCGATGGAGTAGCTGTACTCGGTAGGCATTTGGCACTTCATGTTGATGGCGTTCGGGCCGGGATCCAGAGAACTCTGGAGATTGATGCTCATGAGGTCCCGCGTGTAGCCGCTGAAGAAGGCCGGCAGCGGGAACGGATTGGCCCAGGTGGAGATATAGTGCCGCCCGCCATCCGTCGACGTATGCCAACCGGCAAACGCCTGGTCCGAAAGCGCCACGTTGCTGTTGCTGGTGGCGTAGCTGTTCGCGTTGCCCGTGGTCGGCAGGTACATCTTGCCGCCGTAGGCGCGGATTACGGTCTTCTGGTTCGCCTGGTATGCGAACCCGATGCGCGGCGCAAATTCCTTATTGTTCACGATCTGCGGCGAGCGCTTCGGGAAGTCCGGCGAATTGGTGACCTCGATTACGCCGTTACCGAATTTCTTGTTGGTCCACCAAGCTGGAACGGGCACGGTGGCCGGGTCCAGACCCACCTTCTTCAACTCGGTATTGAAATCCCATCCCGAATTTATGGTGAACAACGACGGATGATCGGGCTGCCAGAAGTAGAGCTTATCGCTTCGCTCCGTGGTGGGGCGTTCATTGTCGTACCGCATGCCCAGATTCACGGTCAACTTCGGGGTGATCTTCCAGTCGTCCTGGACGTACAACCCGTAGTAGGTCGTTTGCATGGCGCGGGTGGTCGGCTTGGCGATGTTGAGCCGGTCGTTGATGCCCAGCAGGAAGCCCATCATGCCATTCGTGCGGCCTTCCGCCGCGCCCGTTCCCCAGTCACCTTGCCATACGGCTACCTGATTGCCATTGAAGTTCATGACGTCGGAGCCGCCGGCGTTGATGTAGTTATCGTAGTAGCGCCGCGTCTCGCCGCCGATCTTCAGCGTGTGCGCCGTGCGAACCTTCGTGACCGAAGCGGAGAAGTTATACGTGGTCGAGTTCGTCACCGCAGCGTTTCCAGCCTGGGCCCACGAACTGCCGCCCATGAACGACTGCGACATAACCGGTGTAGTATTCGTGCCCTCGTACTGCGCGAATACGGACGGTAGGAACGAGTTATTGAAATCGGCGGGATGCGTGGCGCCGCTGAAACTCGGGGCATGCGTCACGGAACCCTTTATGTCCAGGATAATGGTGGGCCTGACGCTCCACGTGTAGTTCAGGTTGGCGTTGAGACCGCCATCGGCGTTATTCACGCTGCTGGTGTAGAGCGGCGTGTCCATCGTCGGCGATGTGGCCTGATCGCTCGTATACGCCGTGTACCGGAGGTTGAGGCGCTGCGTCTCAGTGAGATTCTGGTCCATGCGGATGCCGAAGCGGAAGTTGTCCGTCTCGCCCGAGGAGGGGAACCCATAGTTATTCAAACTGCTGCTGTTGGCATTCGACGGCCGGTTCGCGGCCGGGACGAGGGCCAAGATGGCCTTCGATACCGCGGTAATCCGGGCCGGCGCTACCGTATAGCCCGTGCCGCCGATTAGATCCACGCGCTGCCACAAGCCCTTTGATGCGCTGTAGACTTGCGTTCCATCCGGCTCGTAGCCGGGGTAGTACTTGCCCTGATAGAGAGTATGGCTGTAATCGCCGTTCCGCTCCTCGGGCGTCGGGACGCTCGAAAGGGTGATCGCGCCCGCGTTCGTTCTCTTGTAATACTCGTTGTCCGCGAAGAAGAACGTCTTGTTCTTGCCGTTAAAGATTTTCGGAATCACGACGGGGCCGCCGAGCGTAAATCCGTAATCGTTCTGACGGAAATGAGCCTTCTTGGCGCCGATCGCGTTCTGGGCCCACGTGTTGGCATTGAACATGTCGTTGAACATGTATTCATACAAGCTGCCGTGGTACTCGTTAGAACCCGACTTGGTGACGAGCGTGATGTATCCGCCCGAAATGCGGCCGAACTCGGCCGAAATGCCCGAGGTGACCACTTTAAACTCCGCCACCGCGTCCATCGAAGGAGCCACGTTGGCGCGCCGGTTCGCACGGCCGGTGTTCACCGAGCCGCCATCGATGAAGTAATCGACGCCGCTGGTGCGGCCACCGTTCATCGTCAACGTCGAGCCGGACCCCTGCACGTTGCCCGAAAGGGCAACCAGCGCAAATGGGTCGCGGTTCAACTGGGGCATGTTCTTGATGAAGTTGTTATCGATAACTTCACCGGTCTGCACGTCGGCGACGCGCAGCATGGGGGCTTCCGCCGTTACCGTGACGGATTCGGCTCCCCCGCCAACTTCCAGGGGAACGTCGATCATCACGCTATCGGACACGTGAACGTCGAAACCGGAGGTGACGTACTTCTTGAATCCGGTTGCGTCCACGGCCAAACTATATACGCCGGGCTGCAACGCGTTCACCAGGAATTTGCCGTCGGCCAAGCTGCTGACCCGACTGACAGTGCCCGTCGCCGTATTTGTCACGACGACCGCAGCGCCCGGCACCACGGCTCCGGATTGATCTTTCACCGTGCCGCCAACTGTTCCGTAGTTCTGGGCAATGCCCGACATGGCGCAAACCACCAGAACTACGCACAAGACTAACCACATCCTCATGCGCACTTATACTCCTTAATTGAAATTCACAGACCGTTCTAGTGAGGTAGATCCCTGAGACCCCCTAACCAAAATGGTTAGTACCTGGTCCGGAATGTATCACCCTCCAGCCTCTGGATCAAATGAAATCGGCTAATGGCCTATTGAAATTAAGGGATATTAATAGTTCTATGGGGCAACTCGGCCTCCGCGAGCTACCTGTTCTGAAGGGGTTACGCGTAATCTGGCAGTTGTGGAGCCAATTGCCCCGCATCGGGGGGCGTGTTGCATATCACCTCGCGTTACCGCAACGTAACATTCGAGGGATCTCCGGAGGGGCGATCATGCTTCCGCCGAATAGCGGGGCATGAGAATCGGGGCAGGCAGGGAAGCTTGGGCCGGCGACCGGTTCGCGGGCTCTCTTTTCCTACGGTCGCACCAGCACCTTGCCCATCGGGCCTTGGCTTAGGCGCCCGAAGGCCGCGGGAACTTCCTCAAACGGAAAAACTCCATCCACCACGGGCCGCCGCCCGGCCGCGTCCAGCCGTTCCACAATCTGCTTCCACACGTTTTGCGCGGCTGCCGGCGTGTAATCCCCAACTGTCACGCCGCCGATCCGGTTGCGCCGGAAGAATAAGGTGGCGGTGTTGAACTGCGGGACCTCGCCGCCGCTGCGGCCTACCACGCTGATTCTGCCGCCGTATCCCAATACCGAAATCACTTGGTTGAAGAGCGCGCCGCCTATGCTATCCACCACCAGATCTACCTTCCGTGGTTCGATGGCGGCCAGGATGGACTTGCGTAGCTTCGGGTCGGCCGGGTCGAATACGAAATCCGCGCCCAGGTCCTTGAGCTTCGCGCCCTTCTCTTTGCTCCGCGAAAGCGCCACCACGGTGAGGCCCATGGATTTGCCCAGCAGCACCGAGGCCACGCCCACGCCCCCGGAGGCCCCCGTCACCAGCAGCGTCTGGCCCGCGACGGGAGGCGCCTCCGGTTCGCTCCACTGCGTCAGGGCCTGCCATGCCGTGAGGAACACCAACGGGGCGCCGGCCATTTCTTCGAGCGGCCAGCCGGCCGGAATGGGCGCCAGGCTCGCGGCCGGCACAACCGTCTTCTCAGCCAGGGTGCCCCAGATGTTTACTCCCGCGTCGCAGCGCAGGATGCCCACGGCGTCGCCCACGCGCACGTTCTCCACGCCGGCGCCGATAGCCAGCACCTCGCCCGCGCCGTCCCGCCCGAGGATGTGCGGCAACCGCGGCTTGGCCGGATATAGCCCCTGTGACAAAAACGCATCCGCCGGATTCAGCGCCGCGAAGCGGATGCGCACCAGCGCCTCTCCCGGCCCCGGCGCCGGGTCTTCCACTTCGCCCAGACGCAGTTTCTCCACTCCCGCAAACGAATCCATCAACCAAGCGCGCATATTCCGATTCTCCGACTTTTCGCAACACACAGTTACAAGCGATTGATGAGCGTAAGCCGCCGATGGACGCAGATTCACGCGGATAAGTGCTTTGTTTTCCATCCGCGCGGATCGGCGTTGTTCGGCGGCCTATTCTGCCGGCCTTCAGCAACAGGGTCCGGCGTCCCCTATGCCTCGGCCGGCCCTGTCCAACTGCACCCGCGCATATCACCGGTGCGCTGGAACTGCTCGTGCATCTTGAATGCCGCCCCAAGCGTATGGGGGGTATGCGCGCCTTCCACGATGTTCATGTAGCTGCGCAGCAGGTCCCGGTACTCGGGATGCGCGCACTTGTCGATGATCTCGTTGGCGCGTTCGAACGGCGACTTGCCGCGCAGATCCGCAACGCCGTACTCGGTAGCGATAATCCCCACCGAATGTTCGCTGTGGTCCACGTGCGAAACCAACGGAACGATGGTGCTGATCTTGCCGCCCTTGGCGGTCGAAGGGCACGTGAACACCGAAAGATAAGCGTTCCGCGTGAAATCGCCCGACCCGCCAATGCCGTTCATCAGCTTGCGCCCCATCACGTGGGTGCTGTTCACGTTGCCGAAAATATCCACTTCGAGCGCGGTGTTGATTGAAATCAAACCCAGGCGCCGCACTACCTCGGGACTATTGCTGATTTCCTGCGGCCGCAGCACCAGGCGCGGGCGGAAGAACTTCAGGTTGTCGTAGACCTTCTTCATCGCCTCGGGGGCCAGCGATAGCGAGCAGGTGCTGGCGAAACGCACACGCTCCGATTCGAGCAGGCTCACCACGGAATCCTGCAGCACTTCCGTATACATCTCGAACTGCGGGATCTCGGGGTGGCGTCCGAGCGCCCCCATGATGGAGTTAGCCATATCGCCGACGCCCGATTGCAGCGGCAGGAACGGCCTCGGAATCATGCCGCAGGCGAGCTGAGACGCCAGGAACTCAGCCACGTTGTTGCCGATTCGTTCGGTAAGCGGCGATACGTCGCTGAACCCGCGCGACTCGTCTTCCAGGTCCGTTTCCACCACGCCGACGATCTTTGAGGGGTCCACGCAGATGATGGGCGTGCCGATGCGGTCCGACGGCTTATAGATCGGGATCTCGTGCCGGTGGGGCGGATCGGCCGGCTCGTAGATATCGTGAAAGCCCAACAGGGTCGGCGGATGGTGCCGGTTCAGTTCCACGATGATCCGCTGCGCCATGTTACAGAACGTGGGCGTCGCCCCTACGCCGGAGGTCAGCACGATTCCGCCGCCCGCCGTGAGATCGGCCGCTTCCACCACCGCTACATCCACTGGTCCCAGGAACCCATACCGCGTCACCTGCGGCATCAATGACAGGTGTAGATCGAAATAGCGCGTCTTGCCGGCGTTGATCCGGTCACGCAAGTCGGGGTTGGTCTGGTAGGGAGTGCGGAACTTGATCGCATCCGCCTTGGCCAATGCGCCATCGAGCGAAGGGCCAGTCGAAGCGCCGGTCAGGACGCCGATCTGGAACTCCTTCCCCGCAGCGTGGTCCTCCATCGCCCGGGCTGCCAGAGCTAATGGCACGGCCTTGGGAGCTCCGGAGGGGGTAAATCCACTGAAACCAACGGTTTGCCCGTTCGTGATCATCGCGGCAGCTTCGGCCGCAGTAAGACGAGGGAATGAATGCATGATTAAGACAATTATCTCCGAATCTAGGCAATTCATGGGGGCTAGGGAGTTTCCCTTATAGGTGTATCTAGGGCCCTGGCCCAGGGCGCGGCGAACGCCGGCCAGCCGCACTTTGCTAGCTTGGTGTTACCGGATGATTTCCTTCAGCAGTATCCACAAGCAGTACGGCAAGCAGTTGATCTTCGTCGACGCCTCGTTCCAGTTGAACCCAGGCGAGAAGGTCGGTCTGGTGGGCCCCAACGGCTCCGGAAAGACCACCCTCTTTCGCATGGTGGTGGGCGAAGAAGCCCCCGACGAAGGCGACGTCTCGGTTCCCAAGAAGCTCACCATCGGCTACTTCCGCCAGGACGTGGAAGAAATGAAGGGGCGTTCGGTTCTGGACGAGGCCATCGCCGGCAGCGGGCGGCTCGGCGACCTGCACCATGAACTCGAAGCCTTGCACCGGGAAATGGACAACCCCGAACAGGCGGACGAGATGGACCGCATTCTGGCCCGCTTCGGCGACGTGCAGGAGGAATACGAGCATCTGGGCGGCTATGGCCTGGAGGCGCAGGCCCGCGAAGTGCTGCACGGCCTCGGCTTCCGCGAGGAATGGATCGATGGCGACGTAGGGGCAATGTCGGGCGGGTGGAAGATGCGCGTGGCCCTGGCGCGGGTCCTGCTGGGCCGCCCCGACGTGCTGCTTATGGACGAGCCCACCAACCACCTGGATATCGAATCGATCATCTGGCTGGAGCAATTCCTCAAGGGGTACCCCGGCGCGCTTTTGATGACTTCGCACGATCGCGAGTTCATGAATCGCATCGTCACCCGGATCGCCGAGATCGATGGCGGCGAGATCATCGCCTACTCCGGCAATTACGATTTCTACGAACGCGAGCGCGCCATCCGCGAAACCAATCAGCAGGCGGCCTTCGCCCGGCAGCAATCGATGTTCGCCAAGGAGCAGCGCTTCATCGAGCGCTTCAAGACCCACGCCGCCAAAGCCGCCCAGGTGCAGAGCCGGATCAAGGCGCTCGATAAGATCGACAAGATCGAACTGCCGAAAAGCCGGCACGTGGTGAAGTTCGACTTCCGTACCCCGCCGCGCTCGGGCGATCAGGTGGTGGTGATCGAAGACCTGCACAAGAGGTATGGCGCGCACGTAATCTACGAGGGGTTCAATCTCACCGTTCGCCGCGGAGAGCGCTGGGCCGTGATGGGGCGCAACGGCGCGGGCAAAACCACCCTGCTCAAGATGATTGCAGGCGCCACCGAACCCGATGCCGGAAGCCTGCGCCTGGGCGCCAGCCTCATCATGGGATATTTCGCGCAGCAATCCCTGGATGTGCTGAACCCGGAGCTGACCGTTTTCGAGCAACTCCAAAGCGACTTCCCGCAGGATGGCATCGGCTCCCTCCGCACGCTCGCCGGCGCGTTCCAGTTCTCGGGCGACGATGTGGATAAGCCGATCCGCGCCCTCTCGGGCGGCGAGAAATCGCGCCTGGCGATCGCGCGGATGCTCTACAACCCGCCCAACTTCCTGGTGCTCGACGAACCCACCAATCACCTGGACCTGGCCACCAAGGAGATGCTGGTGGAAGCGCTCAAGGATTTCGAAGGCACGATGGTCTTCGTATCCCACGACCGCATGTTCCTGCGCGGCCTCGCCTCAAGGGTGCTGGAACTGGGCGGCGAAAGCGGCACGGAGCACACGCCACGCATCTATCCCGGATCGTACGTTGAGTATGTGCAGGCGCTGGGTCACGAGGCGCCGGGAATCTATGCGTGACAGGGGGCACTTGTACGGAGTGGAGTGGAGCGGACAGAAGAAGCGCGGTAAAGCCCCGCTGTTACGAGCTGCGTTGAGCGCAAAACCTAATGATGCGGATGCAGATGAGGCGCTTCAGCCGCTTAGCCGCGATTTCTCACCAGCGTGCGGCGGACGGGCGCTGATGGGCAAAAGAGGCGGGGTGGCTGGGGCTTTCTCGGCGCAGCGAAAAATAGTGGTCAGTTGCGGCCTGGTCTTAAACTGGACAGCGGTGGAAATGGCTAACCTGCATGTTGATCCTATCACCATGCGGGCAAAATTCGTGGTGGACGCCACCGGGCATCCCGCGGA
>CAIYHG010000010.1 GCA_903925975.1 uncultured Acidobacteriia bacterium
CCGATCATCTTTATGCAGTGCGGGCCGGTGCGTTACCGGGTGAACGCCAAAGCGCAGGCGGCACTGAGCCCGTTCGTGCACACGGTGATCGTCTGTTTGAATGTATAAGGACTCAGATGACGAAGGGTTCTCCTGAAGAGTACAATGCTGCCGAGACCGGCTCATCACAGCCGGCTCAGAAATCTCAAACAGGAGAACCCCATGAACGTAAACCACTATATCGGATTCGACGTCCACAAGAAAAGTATCAGCTACTGCGTGAAAGCCGCCGACGGGACCATCCTCGAAGAGGACACCCTGCCGGCCAAACGTGCGATCCTGCGCTCCTGGGCGCGCAAACGCCCCGAGCCCTGGCACGGGGCGATGGAAGCGACGCTGTTCAGCGGCTGGATCTACGACACCTTGAAACCGTTTGCCACGGAACTGCAGATGGGACATCCGGCGATGATGAAAGCCATCGGCGCGTCGAAAAAGAAGAACGACCAGTTGGACGCGCGGAAAATCGCCGACCTGGTGCGCTGCCATCTGCTGCCGGTATGCTACGTGGCGCCGGCGGAGTTGCGGGAGTTGCGGCGGTTGCTGCGCTACCGCAACCTGGTGGTGGCCCAGGCCGTGCAGATGAAGAACAAGATGAGCGGGCTGTTGATGGAGGTAGGCGCAGAGTACAACAAGCAGCAGCTCCACGGGGCGAAGTATTTCACGGAATTGCTGGACCGTCTGGAAGAAGTGCCGGAATCGGTGAAGGATCTGCTGCGGCTGAGCCGTGGCGCTCTGGAGACGTTCGAGACCACGCAGAAACAGTTGCTGGCCAGGTTGAAGAAGCATCCCGGATTGGCGGAGCGGGTGAAGCGGCTGGAGAGCATTCGGGGAGTGGGCGAGGTCACGGCGTTGACGTGGGCGCTGGAGGTGGCCGAGCCGCAGCGCTTCCGCTCGATCGCGCGTGCGGTCAGTTACTGCGGGTTTACTTCGGCGCTGGACAGTTCGGCGGGCAAAGAGCACCGCGGGCCGATTTCCAAACAGCGCAACGCGCACTTGCAGACGGCGCTGGTGGAAGCGGCCAAGTTGGCGCCACGGTGGAACCCGCAACTGGCGGCGGTCCACGAGCGGGAAGTGCAGCGCGGCGACCGCAATCGGGCGACTCTGGCCGTAGCACGAAAGTTGGTGGCCTATCTGTTGGCGGTGGACAAATCCGGAAAACCGTTCCAAATCCGCACTCCGGCAACTGCCGAACAGGAGGTGGGAACCGCGGCCTAAAACTTCTAAACCCGGGGTTCACGGTCCGCCCCCCTTTCCCTGCACCGGCGATTATAGGGAACCGGAGCCGGCTGTCAAGGGTTCGCTCCTCCGCGCCAAACTGCGGCGCGCCCTTGACAGCCCGCTCCGGTTCCCAGGAAAAATCACTGAGAAGAGGGAAAGGGGGACGCTGGGACTTCTCCTACACCCGGAGTTGTCCAGCCGCGCACCGATTTGCCAGCGATCCACCGGCCGGTCCTCGCCTACCGTGGGACTGCACCAAGGAGGTTTGCCTCCCTATGTGCCTATTCGTCTGTTTCGAGGCCGGCCGGTTTACTCAAACTCAATCTTCGCGGACGGTTGTATGCCGTTCCCGCAAATGGATGTCTGGTCACGCTGGTTACGCTGCGGCGTTGGCCCAATTTCAAACGGATCCATTCCGGCAAATCACAGCCACCGTCACCCCATCGACGAGCACGCTTCGGGAAATCCTTCCGTTAGGTCCAAGGAGAGGTGTGTTTTCCCTTGACAAGTCCTTATCATGGAAGTCCCACGGCGGCGGCGATGATATCCGCCACGAGATCGAAGCCCCTTATCGTGTCGAGGATCTTGTCGAGTTGCTCGTTGGGATCGCCATCCATCCTCAGC
>CAIYHG010000011.1 GCA_903925975.1 uncultured Acidobacteriia bacterium
AATCTACGCCGATCTCGAATCCGCGCTGCGGGGCGAACTGAGAATCGGGCGGCGCCGCATGCTGCATTGCGAACTGGAGCGCGAGGGACGCACGGTGCTGGTTTGCGAAGCGCTCAACGACATCGTGATCGGCAAGTCCCAGATCGCCCGCATGATCGATCTCGAAACCCACGTGGACGCGCACTTCGTCTGCCAGTACAAGGCCGACGGTCTGATCGTTAGCACGCCGACGGGCTCGACGGCCTATTCGCTATCCGCCGGCGGACCGATCGTGTTTCCTTCGGTGGCCTGTCTGTGCCTGACTCCCATCAGCCCGCACATGCTCAACAACCGCCCGGTCATCGTGCCGGGCTCGAGCGTGATCCGCGTCCGGAACCGGAGCCAGCATGGCGGGGCGTACCTCACCATCGACGGGCAGATCGGCGAACCGCTGGAACCCGACGATCTGGTTGTTTGCCGCAGTTCCTCCTTCGTGGTCAGGCTGGTCCGCCCGCCGAACCAGAAGTTCTTCGACGTGCTCCGGGCCAAGCTGAAGTGGGGCGAACGATGACAAGCAAGGGCGCGGTTACTCCACGGCCTTCATGCTTCGGTACAATAAGTGTTTACATCATGTCACGACGCATATCCGCTTTCGTTCTTCTTGCCTGCGGCTTGATGGTGCTGGCCGCCTGCAAGAAATCTCCGCCGCCGAACGTCGCCGCAACGGTGAACGGCCGCTCGATCACCTACGCCGATCTGGACAAGCAATACGCCGCGGCGCAACTGCCGCAGTCCCGCGCGGGGGGCGGGGCGGGCGAGGCCGACGACAGCGTGGCGGTGACGCGGCTCGAAGTGCTTCGCACGCTCATCGACAACGAGATCATGTTGCAGCGCGCCGAGAAGCTCGGTCTCATGGCTCAGGAAGCGGACGTGGACGCCAAGCTGAATGAACTGAAAGCGCCGTACACGCAGGAGGAATTCCAGAAGCATCTTGCCGAACGCAAGATTACGGCCGAGGAGCTTAAGACCCAGATCCGTCGCGAATTGAGCGTGCAGAGGCTCTTCAACAAGGAGATTACTTCGCACATCAGCATCACCGACAAGGACGTGGCGGACGCCTACAACGCGAACCGGGACAGCTTCAATTGGGCGGAGCCCCAGTTGCACATCGCGCAAATCCTGGTCACCGCCAACCCCGATCCCAACGTGCGGAACTTGAAGGCGGACAAGGCGCAGAATGCCGATCAAGCCAGGCTCAAGATCCAGATGCTGGCGGCACGGCTGAAACAGAACGACGATTTCGCCATGCTGGCGCAGAACTACTCGGAAGATCCGGAAGGCGCTGCCAACGGCGGCGACATCGGCTTCGTTCCGGAGTCGGCCATGGAGAAGGCGGATGTCGAGCTCCGCAAGGTAGTGATGCTGCTCCAACCGGGGCAAGTCTCCCCGATCATCCCCATACCGGGGGGATTTCGGATTCTGAAGCTCATTTCCAGGGAACCGGCCGGGCAGCGCGAACTGAACGATCCGCGGGTGCAGCAGACCATTCGGGAAGGCCTATTGAATCGCAAAGACAGCCTGTACAAAGCGGCTTACTACGAAGCCGCGCGCAACGAGGCGAAGATCGCGAATTACTACGTCGCATCTATCTTGGAGAAGATGCAGGCCTCCAAGTGACCGAGCCGCGCATTGCTGTGTTATAAGAGTCTCTCATGCTTCGCTTCGAAACCGCCGGAGAATCTCACGGCCAATGCCTGGTGGCGACCGTCACCGGGCTTCCCGCCGGCATCCCCGTGACGCTCGAAGCCGTGAACCGCGAGTTGTGGCGGCGGCAGCAGGGTTTCGGACGCGGCGGGCGGATGAAGATCGAGACCGACGAAGTCGAGATCGTCGCCGGCGTCAGACGCTCCCTCACGATCGGTTCGCCGATCGCCCTTCTGGTACAAAACAAGGACTGGCAGAACTGGGCTGAGGCGCTCCCCGTCGAGGATTCCGAGGGCGCCGGGAGTAAGTCCAAACCCGTCACCCGTCCGCGGCCCGGACACGCCGACCTGGCCGGGGCCCTCAAATACAACTTCCGGGACGCCCGCTACATTCTCGAGCGCGCCAGTGCACGGGAAACCACTGCCAGAGTGGCCGCCGGCGCCATCGCCAAGGCGTTCCTCGGCGAGTTTGGAATTCAGGTCCTGAGCCACGTGGTCGCGGTTGGGCCGGTGAAACTGGAGCGCAGCGCGCGTTGGGAGGAATTGGTCGCGCTCAGCGCACGGCGGGAGGTGCTTCTGGGATGCGTCGATGGTCCCACGGAGGCCGCCATGAAAGCGGTGGTGGACGAGGCCTATCGAACGGGAGACACAGTGGGAGGCGTCTTCGAGGTGGTGGCGCATGGTGTGCCGCCCGGTCTCGGGTCGCACGTGAGCTGGGACTCGCGTCTCGACGGCAAGCTGGCGCAGGCCGTGGTTTCCATCCAGGCGGTGAAGGGCGTCGAAATCGGCCACGCGGCCGAGGCGGCGGCGAGTTTCGGTTCGGCCGTCCAGGACACGATTCATTACGATGCTGCCGGCCGCCGCTTCACGCGAGGTTCGAATCGGGCCGGCGGGCTGGAAGGCGGGATGACCAACGGCGAAGATGTCGTTGTGCGCGGCTTCTTGAAGCCGATCTCGACACTGCGGCGTCCGCTCGAATCCGTGGACCTAATCACGCGCGAGCCATCCTTGGCCGCCTATGAACGCAGCGACGTTTGTGTCGTGCCCGCCGCCGGGGTGGTTGGCGAGGCCATGGTCGCGCTGGTTCTGGCGCAGTGTATGCTGGATAAGTTCGGCGGGGATGCGCTCGCCGAAACCAAACGAAATTTCGACGGCTACTTACAGCAGGTAAGGGCATTCTGATGATCTACCCGATCGTGAAATTCGGCGATCCCGTCCTTGAGCAGCGCGGGGCGACGGTGACGGAGTTCGATACGCCCGAGCTCCACAAACTTCTTGAGGATATGTTCGAGTCCATGTATGTCTCGAAGGGCGTCGGGCTCGCCGCGCCTCAGATCGGCATCTCCCGCCGCATCGCGGTGATCGATATCTCCGTCGGCGAGGACCCCGCCCAGAAGCTGGTCCTCATCAACCCCGAAATCGTTCACAGCGAGGGCAAACTGGTGACCGAGGAAGGCTGCCTCAGCGTGCCCGGCTTTCGCGAGCCCGTCAAGCGCAGCGCCGTAGTTACCGTGCGCGCGCAGAACGCGGTGGGAAAGACCTTCGAAGTGACCGGCGAGGAGCTCCTGGCGCGCGCCCTCCAGCACGAGACCGATCACCTCAACGGCAAGCTCTACCTGAGTCATCTCAGCGTCTTGAAGCGCGACATCATCCGCCGCAGAATTCGCAGACTCCAGAAGGAAGGCGAATGGAAGTAGGCGGGGCGAGTCGCGGCGGGAAAGCGGGCGCGTAATGCGTCTGGTGTTTCTGGGAACGCCGGCGTTCGCCGTGCCCAGCCTCGAACGCATCTTGTCGGCGGGCCATGAGGTGCTGGCAGTCTACACGCAGCCCGATAGGCCCAAGGGCCGGGGTGGTGCGCTGGCGGCCTCGCCCGTGAAGACAGTCGCGGTTTCCCGCTCCCTTCCCGTGCATCAGCCGGAGCGCATCAAGCGGCCCGAGTCGCTGGCGCATCTGACGTCGCTTGCTCCCGACGCCATGGTGGTGGTGGGCTACGGCCAGATCATTCCGCGGAGCATCATCGACATCCCGCCGCTCGGCATCGTAAACGTGCACGCTTCGCTTCTGCCCAAGTATCGTGGGGCCGCTCCGGTGCAGTGGGCGCTGGCGCGCGGGGAATCCATCACCGGCGTTACTACCATGCGAATCGACGCGGGCCTCGACAC
>CAIYHG010000012.1 GCA_903925975.1 uncultured Acidobacteriia bacterium
CTTTGAATTCAAACTCGGATTGGCTACACTCTGTCATAGCAAAGGCCGTTCTCTCTTTGGCGTTAACTGCTGTGTGGAAACTCAGTTATGCCATGAAAGACGGCCTTTTGCCATAAATTGGTGAGAAATGGCGGCTAGCCAATTCGTACCGCATCGAAGGCGACACCGTTGGGGGAAATGCGCGCACCCGCCGATGCCATGTATAGGGCGCAGACGGCGCGGGCCATCGATGACTTTCCGATTGGGGACAAGCACTTCCCCCGTTCGTTTCTGCGCGCGCTCGGGTGGATCAAGAGCGCCGCCGCCAATGTCAATAGCCGCCTGGGGTTCCTGCCAGCCGAGCGGCCGCGATCAAAGCCGCGGCCGAGCAGGCGGTAGGGGGCCACCACGACTCGCAGTTCCCGATAGACATCTTCCACGGCGGCAGGCGTCTCGGGATGGAAACCAGGGGCACGCCTCAGCCGGTTCGAGCCGCTGGCGTCTGAACGCATGATGGCCTGGGATCAAGGTGGCTTGCCGCCGCGGCGGCCGAAAGCGTGCCCATTAACACAAACAACCAGAGCTTCAATGCGGGATTTTGCAGGGGGAAGTCAACCGCCGAGTGCAGCAGCACGGCCGGTACGCCAATGCCCCACGGGAAGCGCCACGAACGTACCGCGCTCCAATAGAAGATGCTTGCCATGAGCAAGGGGACTGCAAAGCCGCCCTCCGCCGCCCACTGAGCCCAGTCGTTGTGCGCTGCGTTCACCCGACGGGGTTCGCTTCTTATGGCGTAAGCGGGGTAGATGTACGCCCAGGAGCCCATGCCGTGGCCAAGCCATGGTCTCTGCAAAAACATACGGTAGGAACTGACTGTCCATTCGTACCGGCCCGCAAGGGGATCCGCCACTACAAGCCGTCGCCAGACATCTCGCCATCCGAACAGACCGGCGAAAAGAGCAGCGGCCGCGAACACCAGGACCACGCGTCCCGCGCGGGCGCTGCGCCCAGAACCTGGAGAACCGCGGCTTCGATGCCCGGCCATCGCCAGCGGGACCAAAACGAGAATCGCGGTTCCGATAATTGTCCCCGCTCTTGAAGCAGATAGAAGTACTGACCCGTATACGCCTCCAGCCACCACGGGGAACATCCATCCCGTTCTGCTCCGGAGGGCCTTGTAGATCAGAAACGGCAGTAGCATCTCCAGGAAGGCAGCGTAGTCGTTGCGGTTAACAAAGGGCCCGAAGGTCCTTTCGCCTCCGCTCTGTGCCAGCCACAAGATCTTACCGTGCGACGTGGCCCACTGTAAGGTGCAGAACAGGAAAACGGCAGCGGCTGTCCAAAAGAGCGCATTCCTGAACGCTCGAAGATTCGCCGGAGTGTCAAGGATCTGGGTTGCGAGCAAGAACGCCACGGCGCATGCGGCCCATTGGAGTGATTCCTTGAGGGTGGCGAACCGGTAGACAGTCGTTCCGAGCGCGAACTGGAGCGGTCCCCATGCAGCCAATAGCCAAACCGGCGCGAATTCCCACGACGCTCGAACAGGCAAGCGGAGAAGCGCCTGGCGCGTACACCAGCCGACGCACATGAGGAAGAGCGCGGTGTTGCAGCACGCCACCGGCCAATACCGAGCCGTCCAGGCCGTGAGTACGCCAAATGCGAGCGTTGCAATAAGACCGGCGGCGATCCCAGGCCGCAGCAGACTTAAGGACGCATCAGAAGCAAAGTCGTGTTTCTCAGGCAAAGCGAACCCTCAATTCTTATCGCCCCCAATTCGCGCGCACAGATCAAAGACAGACGCGTAAGGCTGCATTCCGGTCCGGCGTGAAATGTTACCGCCGTTCGGGTCCAATCGGTGGATGCGGAAAGGGCGGAGCCGGTCGGGGATATGATGTTCCCCGAGGCAGAGTCTGCCACACGCCAGCGCAGGCCGGAGTTTTGAGGTATGCCTTCAGTCCTGTAGTCGGTCTCAAGCCGGTAACTTCGCGAAGGGAGGGTCGGCAGGACCTGTGCCAAGGCCTCTAACGTTTCCGGCTGCCTGCCGCTAAAGCTCATGCAAATACCAGGGCCTTCCCGGCTCCAATGTACCCCCGCATCGCTGGAAAGCCGCCAACCAAAACCGCGGTCCCGGAGCGCCAAACTGAAGCCGCTGTCGGTGAGAGAGATTCCCCGTTCGGGCGCGATCGGACTGACCGGAATCAGCTTTCTTCTCGCGAGTGCGTTCCAGGCGCGCAACGCGGCTTCGCGCGCACCAGCCTGGATCGCCGCGTCACAATAGTTGAGCAGAACCGGCGTCTCAGCGGCGCGGGCGCGCAGGATTAGGTCGTCCATTACCGGCTCCGCCGCCTCGAATCGCTTCTCGGACACAAGAAAGCCGAGATAACGGGCTTCCTCCGCGGGGCGGCGCGGCACGATTCGGTCGAACACGATCCGATCGCTCGGGCCGAGCGCGACGGCGGCAACCCAGCAGAACCGGTAGATCTCCTGAAGAGCATCGTCGTGCGCCCTTTCGGCCGCTTGGCGCGCCCAGGTCCAGAAGCGATCCGAGTCTCCCTGACGAAACCAGAACCGGGCGAGTTCCCAACGGGGGCGAAACGTGGCGTCATTCACGCACGCGGTTTGCAGGTTGTGTTCGGCCGCGACCGCGTCTCCGGAACTCTCGGCATCCACGGCCAATTCCATCCAGAGCCTAGCGTCGCCGGGATTGAGAGCGGCCGCCGCCGCCAAACACCGCGTCGCCTGCTTGCGATCCCCCCGCGCTCCCAGTATCCGGCCAAGCCGGGCCCAGTAATCGGCATTCCAGGGAGCTTCGTCCGTTGCCAGGCGAAGTGACGTTTCCGTGGCTCCGCGCGCGTGGAAATCGGCGGCCGCCAAACGGATTGACACGTACGAACCGGTGGTAAGGACGATACCCATAGTTAGATAGCCTAAGCTTTGGCGCACGGATCGGTGGTTGAGGCGACCGATCCACTTTGAACCCGATCTGCTGGAGCAGGCTGGTGTTCGATTCGCCATTGGCTCGCGACGCGGCGCTCCGTCCCGGCCCTTTCCGACCAGCGGACGAGGACGCGCCCTATTTCGTCTGAGGAGCGCAGAAGGTACGCGCTCTCGTGACAACGCATGAGTCGGCGTAGCAGTCGTCTTCGCACTTGACCGCTGCGACGGCGGTCGCATCTGCAGCCGTGTCGGACTCCTCCTGAGTCGCTTTACACGCGATCGCTGTTGCGCTCGCGTTGGCGCAGGTGGTCTTCGGGCTGGTGACTCCCCAGATACAGGTACACGTAGCCTTGGAAGTGGTTTGGCGCCATTGCGTTCCGCCGGCCTTCAGTTCCCCGATGCCGAAGGCCGCCCCCGCAGCCGCGGCCGCGACTCCTGCGACAATGCCAATCGCGGCCGTGACGGAAAGCCCTGTCGCGACGGCCCCTCCTGCAACCGTACCTGCAGCCGTACCAGCCGCCGCACCGCCCGCTGCCGCGCCACCTGCTGCGCTGCCAACTCCAGCGGCGGCGGCCGCCAGGATGGGCTCATGGGTGAGTACGATCACTGCCGAGGCTCCCGGCACGGGTTTGGCATTGGCTTCCATATCGCCCGTAATCACGATCCTCTTCCCGACAAACCGATCCAACTTCCCTCCCCGGACTTCGGCGGTAACTTGCGTGGTTTCATCCGTCAGCACGTAACCCCCGCCCGATTTCTTCAGTGTCCCGGTGATTTGGGAGGACGTCGGTGCCTGTCGGGTTTGCGCGAAATCCAGGGCGGTCCCTTTCGCAACGTTGGCGATTTGGATTCCCGCCGCATTGAAAACCCGTGCCGTGCCCGAGATTCCCGTAACCCGAACTACTCCATAGCCGGGAACTTGCACTCGCACCGCGGCAGTTTCTCCCGCTGGAACTACATGAAGGTCCAACACATCGATTTGGAATGGTTTCCCGCCGGACTTCACCAGTTCGCTCGTGCCCCGATCAAGCACAACGTGGCTTCCGTATACTCTCGCGGCGGAATAGGGGCCCAAGGAGACGTGGACGCCGCTCGTCATGCGGAGCGACGAAGACGTCTCGAAGGTTTGGAGAAGGGAGCCTTCAAATATGCTGGCGATATCCTTGACCCTGGCACTCTCTACAGAGAGAAACCCGCGGGCCGTTGCCGCCCCTATGGGAAATCGCCCCGGCTCCGTTACGGCTGAGCCGCCCGGCGCTCCGACTGAGTCACGAGACCTCCCCGGCCCGGGGTCACCGGCCCCAACTTGCGCCGCAGACGAAGCCGTCGTGATACAGGAGAGCACCGTCAGCAGGAAGAATCGCGTCATCGTAGCCTCCAAGTGCGACCCCCGGGGATCACTCGATGCGGGTGCTTTGCTCCAAAAGGTACAAATCATAATTACTCCGATCCATAGGGGATTTCAAGAGAACTTCCGCAGCGCGCCAACCAGACATCTTCAGGAGAAAGCGGGTCAACAAAGCTGAAAAAGACGCGAGGTGCGCCCGGCTTGGTTACGCAGACGATCAATGACCGCTTCAGTGATTCCGATGCAGAATCGGAGACCCTCGGTCCGCTTCGGTTCCCGGGGTCGGCGGACGCCTCTTCAGGCGAGAATGGACATCGAACATGGCTCGGCGGCAGTCCTTGGCAGTCTGCCAGATGGTCCTGCACGTCGTGGAATTCCGATGTGTCCACGACGTACTCTGAGTGCGGGGCCAGATTGCGCTCGACTTCAGCTGATGCGTGTCTGATGGGGCCTTTCGTAAGCGGGTGATTCCAGAACAGCCTCGCCAGAAATCCCGGCGGTTGTCTTTAGAGCGTCTCGACCTTTTCAAATGAATCGACGAAGGAGTTCGGGTCGTACTTCGCCTTGTACATGTATTCGAGGCCAAGCCGATCCGCCTGCGATTCCGTTCCCCGGGTGTATTGCAGAAGGTCCGTCGGTCCCGCCGGGCCGGCGGCTTGGCGCGCAGCATAACGGCCAGCCGCGCAAGAAGAGCAGAGGGATGCTCGCGTACTGCGGAATACCGGTTCGCGTTGCGCCTCTCGCCCCGTGCTGTGCGGCGACGTGCCCGGTTTCTGGGCCAGCATGGCCGCGAGTTCCGCTTCGCTCTCCGGCTTCGCCAGAAGCCCCGTGTTCACGAATGGAAACCTGCCGGACAGGGAGAATGCGTGGACCTCATCCGAATCGATCACCTTCACTGTAAACCGCGGATTGGCATCCGAGTTCCCGGCAATGCTCTGGGCTATGCGATTGGCGTACTCGGTGGTGACGGAGGTGCCGACGGGCGTCGATTCCAGTTCCGCTTCCTGGGCCATCCCGGGGTCCGGTTCGATTTCCTTTCCGAGGGAGTAGAAGTTTACGTCCTTGCCGGGCTCGGGTTCTGGCGTATCCTTCTTACTGTCACCGGCAAGACCGGCGGGGGCAGACAGAGCACACGCAGTCACACCCCAGAGTCGGACGTGAGACCCCGCCCCCCCGAGCGCGGTACGCCCGGATTAACGGAAGCATTCCGCGAGGGCGCGGTTCCGTGCGCTCGCCGCGGAGCGTGGCGTCCGGTACAACCTTAGGCTACGCTCTCGAAAACCCGTGAAATCAAGGCGCGGGCTTCGCGCTGAATTTCGCGGAGGTGCTCTTCTCCGGCGAAACTCTCGGCGTAGATCTTGTAAACGTCCTCGGTGCCGGAGGGGCGAGCCGCAAACCACCCGCGCTTCGTTTCCACCTTCAGGCCGCCTAAGGGCGCATTATTTCCCGGCGCTTTCGTAAGCATGGCGGTGATAGCGTCGCCGGCCAGTTCGCGGGCCTCCACCTGGTCCGGCGAGAGGCGCGTGAGAAGCTCTTTCTGGCGAGCGTCCGCGGGGGCGTCGATGCGCTCGTAGGCCGGCGCGCCAAACCGTTCCGTGAGGGAGTGGTAGATCTCTCCGGGGTCGCGGCCTTCGCGCGCCAGCATTTCGGCCGCCAGCAGGCCCATGATCAAGCCGTCCTTATCCGTCGTCCAGACCGTTCCGTCGCGGCGCAGGAATGAGGCACCCGCGCTCTCTTCTCCGCCGAAGCCGAGCGAGCCGTCAAGTAAGCCCGGCACAAACCATTTGAACCCGACGGGGACTTCCACCAGGCGCCGCGAAGCGTCCGCGGCCACCCGGTCGATCATCCTGCTCGATACCAGCGTCTTGCCCACGGCTGCATCCGCGCCCCAACCCGGCCGGTTGCGGAAGAGATACCAGACAGCGGCCGAAAGATAGTGGTTAGGGTTCAGCAGGCCGAAACCGCGCGTCACAATTCCGTGACGGTCGTGATCGGTGTCGCAGGCGAAGGAGAGGTCGTACTTATCCTTCAGCGCCACGAGGCCTGCCATGGCATACGGCGACGAGCAGTCCATACGGATCTTTCCATCCCAATCGACGGACATGAACCGGAAATCGGGCTCGGCGCGATCATGGGCTACAGCCAGCGAAAGGCCATAGCGTTCGGCGATGCGGCCCCAGTAGGCGATGCCGGCTCCGCCCAGCGGATCGGCGCAGAGCGATAGGCCCGCGGCGCGGACGGCTTCCATATCTACCACGGCCGCAAGATCGTTCACGTATTCGGAAATGTAATCGTGGCGGTGCGTGGAGGGGGCGCGCAACGCCTCGGAGTAGCCGGTTGCGCGAATGCCCTCGGCGCGGGCGAGCATGGCATTGGCGCGGTCTTCGATCCACTTAGTAGCGGCGGTATCCGCGGGTCCGCCGCTCGGCGGGTTGTACTTTAGTCCGCCATCTTCGGGCGGATTATGGGACGGCGAAATCACGATGCCATCGGCGAAGCCCGCGGCGCGGCCGCGATTGTAAAGCAGAATTGCGTGCGAGAGCGCGGGCGTGGGCGTGTAGCCGAGGTCCGCATCCACCATGGTTTCGACGCCGTTAGCGGCCAGCACCGTCAGCGCGGTGGCGAACGCCGGTTCCGACAAAGCGTGCGTATCTTTCGCCAGAAACAAGGGTCCGTCAATGCCGGCGGTCCGGCGATATTCGCAAATCGCCTGGGTGATGGCGAGGATATGCGCCTCGTTGAACGACCCGCGCAGGGAAGATCCCCGATGCCCGGATGTACCGAAACTCACTGCTTGCGACGGTACGGAGACGTCCGGCCGGACCATATAGTATTCGGTAATCAGCCGGGGAATATCGGCCAGCATGCTGGCTGCCGGGCTCCTGCCTGCCATCGGATGAAGGGCCATGTTGATCTAAATCGCCTCTGCAATTCGCCGCGTTCGAAATAGCTCGCTCAGACCTTTCATGCTAGCTTGAAAACGTAGTCACAAGGAGATTCGAAACATGCCAATGGTGTCAATGCGTCAGCTGCTGGACGAAGCGGCTAAGGGCGGTTACGGAGTCGGCGCGTTCAACGTGAACAATATGGAGCAGATCCAGGCCATCATGGAGGCCGCGCGCGAAACCAAGTCGCCCGCGATCATCCAGGCGAGCCGGGGCGCCCGTTCCTATGCGCAGGACCGCTACCTCTATCACCTGATGCTGGCTGCGGTGGAATTGTACCCCGAAATCCCGATCGTGCTGCACCTGGACCACGGCAATAGCCCGGAGACGTGCAAGTCGGCCATCGACATGGGCTTCACCAGCGTGATGATGGACGGTTCGCTCATGGCCGACGGCAAGACTCCCTCGACGTTTGAATATAACGTGGAAGCCACCAGGAAAGTCGTGGAGATGGCGCATGCGAAGGGCGTCACCGTGGAAGGCGAGATTGGAGTGCTGGGCGGAATCGAGGACGGGCACGGCGCGGGCGTGGACGCCCTGGCGCATGTGACTGACCCCGGCCAAGCGGAAGAATTTGTACGCCTCACCGGCGTGGATGCGCTCGCGATCGCTATCGGCACCAGCCACGGCGCGTACAAGTTCAGCAAGAAGCCCAGCGGCGAAACGCTCAAGATGCAGCGTCTCATCGAGATCCACAATCGGCTGCCCAACGTCCACCTTGTGATGCATGGCTCCTCCAGCGTGCCGCAGGAACTGCAGGACATCATCAACAAGTACGGCGGCCAGATCAAGCCCACCTGGGGCGTGCCCGTGGAAGAGATCCAGCTCGGCATCAAGAACGGCGTGCGCAAGGTCAACGTGGATACGGATAGCCGCCTCGCGATCACCGGCGCGATTCGCAAGGTGCTCTTCGAATCGCCCGAGAAATTCGACCCGCGCGACTACCTCAAACCGGCGCGCGAGGCCATGAAGAACATCATTGCGGAGCGCATGCGGCAGTTCGGACAGGCGGGCCACGCGGGCGATTACGAACCCACGTCCCTTGCCGAGATGGCCAGGCGATACGCGCAACCCGTGGTGGCCTGAGAGAACGGGGGCTTGTCGAGCAAGGCCATATTATCGCTCGCTGAGCACATTCACACGCCTCACGATTAGTTGATTGAGGGCGAGATCGAAACCGGTAAGGTCTACACGGAAACCGACCTCAGCTCGATCATCGAGAGTAAAGAACGCGAAGAGAAGCGCGTCAGGCTCGGGAAGTGGCCGGGCGGGCTCGGCATTGCCGGCTGAAGGCAGGCGGCTGCATGCCGCAGGCGTGCGCCATAACGGCGTAACCGGGCTACTGCGCTCCCATAACGGATTCGAGAAACGCCTTAGGTATTGGCCAATCGCCCGATACCTTCGCGCCCTCGGACCGGAACGTCCCGGCGGTCAGGATGCCGGCGAGGTCGGAAGGCCCAAGCTGGCGCTTTTCGCGCGCCACGGCGTCGCGCAACGCGCCGGTGGCTCCGGTCAACTGCGAAGCGACGCCGGAGGCGTCCTGAGGCGTCCGGCACTGCACTTCGAGATGGGCCGAGATAGCGCCGTCCACGGGCACGAAGGCAATCACCACGGAATCCGCCTGTTGCATGGCTCCCGCGAACACGCGCGCATCGGCTGGAACGGCGCTTTCGCTCCGCAGGATGGACGCTGGAATCCAGACCCAAAGCGGCGCGGCCGGGATGGGATTCAACACGGCGTACACGGGCTGGTTCATAGCAGTGGCCGCATATTCATCGGAACTGACCGCCAGCGCCATGAGGTTAGCGCGTACGGGAAAAAACGAGATCTTGCGTTCGGGAGCGCTGCCCACCATCCGGCAAAGAGAGTTCAGGCACGCTCCAGCTTGGCCCAGCGTGTAGTTGTTCAGGCTGGTCCAGTCGAAACGGCCTTTCACAAGCAGGTATCTTCCGTCAGACCCAAATGCGCCAAGAACGGAATCCAGGTCCGTCTTGTAATCGAAGCTGGTTTGGCGGACGAACTCGCGGTACTCGGGCTCCTCGACCGTCTTGGCGCCATCGAGCAATTGCAGGAGTCCGGCCTGGCGCAGGGCGGCGAAATCGATATAGAAGACCAGGGCGTTATGGCGGGGCAAGCGGGCCATGACGGCGGCCGGATCGAGCGCCCGCGAGCGCCACCAGACTACCCCGCAGACGGCGAGCCCGCAAACTGCCGCTGCTGCGGCGACCAGTAGCCAGGCTCTCCGTCTGCTGTTCACATTTGCAGTATTACATACGACGCCGTTAGGCCATCGCAGCCGCAACGGCTTCGCGCGTCTCATTCCACAGACGCACGTAGGGCCGCAGTTCGTCCATCATGGCGCGGAACTCGCGCAGGTTGAGAGACTGGGCGCCGTCGCTGAAAGCCTTCTCGGGGCAGGGGTGCACCTCCACCATCAGGCCGTCGGCTCCAATGGCTACCGCGGCTCTGGAGATCGCCGCCACCAGGCTGCGCTTCCCGGTGGCATGGCTGGGGTCGAGCAGCACGGGCAGATGGGTCAGTTCGTTAAGGACGGGAACGGCGGATATGTCGCACGTGTTGCGAGTGGCGGTTTCGAAGGTACGAATGCCGCGCTCGCACAGAATCACGTTGGGGTTGCCGTGGGCCACGATATACTCGGCCGACATGAGCAGTTCTTTGATAGTGGAACTCATGCCGCGCTTGAGCAGCACCGGCCGGTTGCACCCGCCCAGGGCTTTGAGCAGCGCGAAATTCTGCATGTTCCGCGCGCCTACCTGGAGGCAATCCACGTATTCCGCCACCAGCCCCACGTCGCGGTCGCTCATGATTTCGGTGACGGTGGAGAGTCCCGTAACTTCCTTGGCCTTCCGCAGCATGCGGAGCCCATCGACTTCGAGGCCCTGGAAATCGTAAGGAGAGGTGCGCGGTTTGAACGCGCCGCCCCGCAGAAACTGCGCCCCCGAGGCGGCCACGCTCTCGGCGGTTTCGATGATTTGCTTTTCGCTTTCCACCGAGCAGGGGCCGGCGATCACGGCGAATTCCTGGCCGCCGATCTCGTGGCCGTTGATCCGGATGGCGGAATGTTCGCGCTTGAACTCACGGCTGACGAACTTGTAGGGCGCCGAGATGCGGACCGCGCTCTCCACTCCCGCCGTAGCTTCTAGCGATTCCAGGCAGGCGGTGACGTCGCCAACGCCGACGACGCCGATGACGACGCGCTCCTCGCCTTCGATGGAATGTACCTTGTACCCGAACTCCTGAATACGCTCGCAAACGTGATCGACTTCTTCGCGTGTTGCGTGTGGCCGCATTGAGATGATCATTTGTGTTCTCCCTTGACCCCAAAATAAAAAGCCCGCTCCTGAGAGCGGGCCGGTTTTCGCTGATGACTTTGATATGCGATCAGACCGACGCCGCTCTACCAGCTCTGGTAATAAAACCAGAACCGGCCGCTAAACGAACTGGCGAAGGCGAGCTGCATCGAAATCACAGTGTACACCCACGGACTTCTGAAATGCAACATAACTCCATATATTTCTTTTAATTATAAGCACCACTAACGAACGGTGTTATTGGACGAAGCGGCGAACGGCCCACGGAAAGCCTTTGGCATGAATTGCCTGCGTGGATCTCCGGCCCGGGTTGCCGCGCCCTACAATGGGCACATGGATAAGCGCCTGTTGTGTGCGGTTGCCGCCGTTGCAGCGGCCCTGATTCTTCCGGCCTGCTCGAATACGAGCGCGCCGGCTCCCTCCGCCTCGGAGCCGAAGAAGGAAGAACCCGCCAAGCCGCCGGAGCCAATTACCGGCAAGGCCGCCTATAGCTCGATGTACCAGTCCGCCCGCGCGTGGGCTCCGGATCTGATGCTGCTGAGCCTGGTCGCCGGGGAAGTGCCCGGCTTCAAGAACGAAGAAGGAAAGGCCGCGTTGTGGACGGCGGTATTCGTCTCGCCCGCCCGGCACGAAGCCCGCACGGTAACGTATGCGATTGCGGGCTCGGACTCCACCAGCAAGGGCGTGGGCTCCGGACCGGCGCAATCGTGGGGCGGAGCGATACCTTCCGCCAAGCCGTTTTCCTCCTCCGATTTCCCGGTGGATTCCGACCTGGCGTACAAAGCCGCGATGGAGCGCGCCGGGGCGTGGGTGAAAGGGCACCCGGGAAAGAAGCTCACGCTATCGCTTTCGAGCTCGTCCCGATTTCCGGCGCCGATGTGGGGGTTTCTGTGGGGCGATAAGAAGAGCGGCTATCTGGCGTACGTGAACGCCGTCAGCGGGAAGGTTCAGAAGTAGTTCCCGGCTCGGCGGGGAATGCGTCCTCGGGACTCAGCGGTTCCTCGGGAGCGATGCCGGGGGGCAAGGCGCCCAGGAAGGTTGTAGCCTCGGCTGTTTTGCGGCCGTCGGCCCGCAGCAGAGTCAGGGTGACGTCCACGCGCTCGCTGTGGCGGGCATAGGTGAAGACGCCGGTCTTGAGGTGTATGGCGTCGAGTGCGGCGCGTTCGGGCGGTCCGTTCTCGGCGATCTCCAGAACGGCCGCCACCGCCTCCGCGACCGCGGGCGCTTCCCGGTTCCAGCGTATCTGCAACTGGCCCGCCAGATCGATGGTGTTCAAGCCGAGGCCAACGTCCGGCGCAGGTGGTTGGGACGGCGTGAGACCGGAGAGCGGCGGGCGCCACAGGCTCCGCGTGGCGTAAACTCCGCCGCCCAGCGCAGCGCAAAGCGCCACGGACATGAGGACTCGCAGCCACCCGCGGCGCGACGGGCTTTCCGGTTGGGTAAGCAGGAACTTCGGTACAGGGGCAGGGGCATCCTGCTCCGCCGGCCGGTCAAAGCCGGGAAGGGGCCGGGGGGGAATATCGTAAGGCGCCGAGCGCCGGCTGAGGCGCGCGGGCTGCCCATCGGGTTGTAGGGGTACGGGGGGCGGAGGCGTCGCCAACAACTCCAATTCGAACTCGGCGGCGATCGCGTCCCGATCGCTAAAGCCCTCGGCGGAGGGGAAAAAGAAGACCCCCTTGGCGGGTTCCATGGGGTAGGGGCGTACGACGAGGGCTGTCTGCCACGGCTCCGGGAAATAGCGCCGGTGGATCTCGCGGTCCGCATCCCTCAATGCGATCCCGCTGCGATGATGCGAGTGGCACCAGCCCACAGGCCGCGAGCTGGGCGGGTTCCGGCGCAGTTGTTCGAGCGAATGGCCCAGCAGGTCATGGTCGCGGCCGGATAGCGTGAACGAGGGCCCGGAGGCATGCTCGCAGGCCACCGGAGCCCAGCCGGTGACGCGTAGCAAGCCATTCTCATAGGCGCCCAGCAGCACGCCGCCGATTTCCACGCCGCCGTGCGGCAGCGAGAAAAAGGCGTCCATCACCGCGGCGCGGATCTCGCCGAGCGTGCGGCGGGAGTACTGCGCGGTAACGGGGCACTGCGGCGCGCTCCATATCGCGAGGGCGCTTTCCCTGCGTTCTTCCATCCTGTTGGGGCTCTTCTCGATTGTAGGCGAACGTGGGGCTGTAGCCAACGCAGGGCGCGGGGAATCGCGCGGCGTGCGCCGTTACCCCTGCCCTCCGAAAGCGACTGCGCGATTCTCCCGCCCCAGAACGGTAACTACCGCCGCGAAGAGGAAGACCGATGCGGCCACCGTGCCCATGGCCGCCGCATATCCGATGTCCTTCGCCAGTGCGGCTTCCACGTAGGCCACCGAACCGGCGATGAGGATTCCGCATTGATACGCGAAGCCCGGGAGGAAGCCGCGTACCGAATCCGGCGACAGCTCGGAAAGATGCGCGGGTATTATCCCCCACGCGCCCTGAACCATGAACTGCATCAGGAACGCGCCGGCCCAGAGCAGCGCCAGCGACGGCGCGAACGCCCAAAGCGGAACCACGGCGACCGCCCCGAGCAGCGACGCGATTCCGGCTCGCTTGCGGCCCCACTTGTCCGATAGGTATCCGACCAGCGTGCCGCCGCAAATGGCGCCCAGCATCGAAAACGCAGTCAGCCCAGCGCGGCTGGCGGGCAAGAAATGCCACTGCCGTTCGAGGAACGTCGGGTACAGATCCTGGGTGCCGTGGGAGGCCAGACTCATCCCGGTCATCAGCGCGGTGAGGTAGAGGAACAGCTTCCAGTGCTTGGCGATGGCAATGCCCAAATCGCCCCACGTCTTGTGCCGCGTCTTCTCCCAAACCTCCGATTCCTTCACGCGGTAGCGCACGAACAGAGCCAGCAGCGCCGGCAACCCGCCCAGGAAGAACAGAGGCCGCCAGCCGATCCGCCCGAAAAGGAAGAAGTAGCAGACCGCCGCCAGCAGATAGCCCACGGCATAGCCTTGCTGCAGGAGGCCGGAGAGGAAGCCGCGAAGCCGCGGGGGCGCTTTCTCCATGGCTAGGGACGCGCCTACGCCCCATTCCCCGCCCATGCCGATTCCGAAAAGCGCGCGCAAGACGAGGAATGTGGAGTAGTTCGGCGCGAGGCCGGAGAGCACCTCGACAATCGAGTAGAACACCAGGTCTAGCATCAGCGGCAGGCGGCGGCCGTAACGGTCCGCCAGCAGCCCGAAGATGAAGGCGCCCACGGGGCGGAAGGCCAGCGTCACGGCGAGCGTGAGGGCCATCTCCCCATCGGACTTGTGGAACTCGCGGCCAATGGCGGTGAGACACATCACCACCAGGAAGTAATCGAAGGCGTCCAGCGTCCACCCAAGGAAGCTGGCCAGTACCGCGGCCCGATGGTCGCCCGAGCCCGGCGCCGCGGGCGGCTTCGCTGGCGAATTGGTCACGTTCTGGCCATGTTACCGCAGGCAGTTCCACGCGCGGTAGGGGCATGGCGTCCAGCCCCGTGGCTATAATGAAGCTGTGCCGAAGTCCAAAGAACTCGAACTGAAATTGCAGCGGACGGAAGAGCAACTCCGTCTTTTTCAGAAGATCAGCCGGCTGATGGTTCGGGACCTCGGTTTTCAGGAAGTTCTGAAGAGCGTCGTCTCGTTCGTGGTGGAATTCACCGGCTGCGATTCGTGCCTGGTGTATCTGCTGGATCGCGAAGAATTGGTTCTGTGCGGCAGCAGTTCGCCGCACCCGGGGACCCTCGGCAAGGTCCGCCTGCGGATTTCCGAAGGGCTCACCGGCTGGGTGGCGCGTGAGCGGCGCCTGCTGGCGCTGCCGCGGGAAGCGTTCAAAGATCCGCGTTTCCGCTCCTTCGGCGAACTGCCCGAAGACACCTTCGAAGCGTTTCTTTCGGCGCCGCTGATAGCGCGGAACCGAGTTGTGGGCGTGATCAACGTGCAACACCGGATGCCGCATCAGTACACCGGAAGCGAAATGGAAGTGCTGACGGTGGTGGGCGAGCAGGTAGGCTCACTGCTCGTGCTGGCCAGCCTCCCTGCGAAGGAGTTGGAATCGCTGGCCCCTGCCGAATTGGCATTGTCCGGCGCTCCCGCTCCGCCGGCCGCGCCGAAACGATAGGCCGTGACTTTGCGCGCCTCGCGGTGGGTAGCTGTGGTGGCAGCGGCGGCCGCGTGCGCCGCGCTCCCCGCCCAAACCTGGCAATCGCGGTACTCCTTCGATAGTCCGAACGCCAGCCTTCAGATTCAGGATTTCCAATTCCCTTCCGATTCGCACGGAATCGCCGTGGGCGTGATCCGGGAGGGCAGGCGCGAACGGCCGGTGGCGGTTGTCACGGCGGACGGTGGCGGATCGTGGAAGGTCGTGCGCCTGCGCGAGAAACCCGCCTCCTTATTCTTCCTGAACGAATCCCTGGGGTGGATGGCCACCGAAGGCGGGTTGTGGCGCACTGCGGATTCCGGCGCAACGTGGACCAAACTTCCGAAATTGCCAGCCCCGGTGCGGCGCGTATTCTTCCGGGATGAGCGCAAAGGATGGGCCGCGTGCGAGCGGAAGACCGCGCTCGTAACGCATGACGGCGGGCTTCATTGGACGGCCATTCCCGCCGCGTCGGCCGAGCCTGGCACGCCCGAAACCACCGCGTACAGCTGGATCGATTTCGCCACGCCGGAGTACGGGCTGGTAATCGGCGCGAACGCACCACGCCGCACCAACGCGGGCGCTCAGGCCGACGGGCGCGAGACGCCGCACCTCACGCTGATGCTCAAGACGCTGGACGGCGGCGCCCGGTGGACCTCCGAATCGGTTTCCATGTTCGGCGAAATCACCCGCACTCGCTTCGGAGCGCCCGGGAGCGCACTGGCGTTGATCGAGCACCTGCCCGTGTTTCCGTATCCCAGCGACGCACTGCGTCTGGATTGGCCTAGCGGCAAGAGCCAGATTGTTTATCACGATCCCTCGTTCTTCATCACCGACGTTTGGGTGGCGGCCGGCGCCTACTATCTTGCGGGCGTGGAGACGGGGAGCCGGCTGAACGCGCTGGTCCCGCAACGCGTCCGCGTGCTGCGCAGCAACGACCTCAGGAATTGGAGCGCGATGGAGGTGGATTATCGCGCTCTGGCGAACCGGGTCTTCCTGGCTGCCCCGAAGGATGGCGCCCGGCTCTGGCTGGCCACGAACAACGGCACGTTTCTGAGCCTGGATATAAACAAGTAATCTGGCGCATGTTTTTTCCACAGGCATTCCACCGCAATACCATCGTAACTCGTTCAAAACTATAGCTAAAAAAACTGAGGAAAACTGGCGTTCCGCGGCAGAAACCCTTTGACGCGGATTTGGTTTTGGGGCATTCTGAGTGAGGTTCCAAGAGGTTTGAGGAACAGCAAGCCTCCGAAAAGTAGCGAATCGGGAACGATGATCCGGGGCCGAACCTAGCAATAGAACTGGCCACGGGGAGCGAACGGAAATCGGGCGGATCGGATGGCGGGCCAAACGGCGGCAAATTCCGCGAAGCTTTGATCCGGAGGGAGTAAAAATCCCGAAGGGGAGCGAGCGTGGGAAGCGCAGCCGGGAAGCCGGTAGTGGAAGCCGCAACGGGCAGGGAGCGATGAAGCGGCCGGGCAGATGAAAATGCTCGGTAGTGGAGTTTCCGGTCGAACGGGCGGTGGAAGCGGCTGGCGAGGAAGCGAAGTAGCAGGCCGGGAGCGATGACCTTGGGGCGGTACCCGTGAAAGCGGGGGTCGTTCTGAGCGAGGGAAAGGCCGCTACGAGCAAAAGGCCCCAGGCAGGAAGAAGCGCGCGGCGCGTTTTTAGGCATTGAACCGGCGGTAGGCAGAGAAAGCCAGCCGTTGGGGAGCCGGAAGACGAAGCGCCCGGCAATCTTGTTTGCGATGCTCAGAGCCGGTCATGACGGCGGTGGGCAAGGCTGTGAATCGGGTCACTTGGAACCATTTTTTTATTTAGGGCC
>CAIYHG010000013.1 GCA_903925975.1 uncultured Acidobacteriia bacterium
CTCGTGTTTGCATTCGACACGAGGGCCAAGACGCTCCGGCGCATGCTGACGTACGAGTATTACGGCTATCCCAGGGATTTCATCCAGCAGTATCAGAAAGCGCTCGGAGCCGTGACCCCGGCCGAGGTGCTGCGCGTGGCCAAGGAGCGCCTCAACCCAGCGAATTTCATCGCCGTGACCGTCGGGAATCCGGGCAAGTTCGCCCAGCCTCTTGAGACCTTGGGCGCGCCTGTCCATGCGATCGATTTGAGCATTCCCCCGCCCGCGGAGGCTCCCGGCGGCGCAGCCGGCATGGCCAAGGGAAAGACAATTCTCGGGCGCGCGCAGGTAGCCGTGGACGGCGTGGAGAAACTGCTCGCCGTTCGCGACACGACCCGGCAGACGCAATTCCAGATGGCCCCCACGCCCGTCGAGGACACTTGGTCCGATCTCCGGGAAGTCGCGGGAATCAAGTTCCCGTTTCACACCGCGATCTCGAGCAACGGCCAGCCGTTCGCCGACGTCACCGTAACAGACTACAAGGTCAATTCCGGCTTGAAAGCCGAGGATCTTCAGAAGCGTCCATGAGAATTCGCGCCGTATTCATGCTGGCACTGTGCGCCGTGTTCGCCGCTTCGGCGGCCGAGACCCCCGCGGAGCGCGGCAAGCGGGTTGTGGATGAGGCGCTTCAGGCGCTGGGCGGGGAGGCGTTCCTCAAGGTGGATACGGTGGTTGAGAGCGGGCGGGCCTACTCGTTCTTCCGTTCCGAACTGTCCGGCCTCGCCGTGGCGAAGTTCTATACGCAGTATCTTCCGGCTCCGAACCCGCCAACGCCGGGAAAGCTCCTTGTGCGCGAGCGCGAGTCTTTCGGCAAGAAGGAGGAGAACGAGGGCGCGGTGCTGTTCACTGAGACAGGGGGCTGGGAAATCACGTGGCGAGGCGCGCGGCCCATCGAAAGCCAGCGTTTTCAGAACTACCGCGACTTCACCCTGCGCAATATCTTCTATCTCCTGCGCTGCCGTCTCAACGAGCCGGGCCTCTCGTTCTATTCGCAAGGCGCGGATACCTACGAGCGCCAGCCCGTGGAGATTGTGGACATCACCGATGCGGATAACAATACGGTGACCGTCTATTTCAGCCAGCGAGACAAGTTGCCGGTCCGGCAATCCTACAAGCGCCGCAACCCGGAGTATAAGGATTTCGATACTGAGGTCACCGTCTTTGGCAAGTATCGGGATGCCGGCGGCGGCGTGAAATGGCCGCTCGATACGCGCCGCGAGCGGAACGGCGACAAGATCTACGAAATGTACGCCGAAACCGTTCAGGTCAACCAACCGCTTGCGGAGAGCCTCTTCGCGCTCCCCGCGGCGAAGACCGCGCCGAAGAAGTAAAACCCTTAGAGTTTCCGCGTCAGCAGCAGGCCGTCGCAACCGTCCTCGTAGTAGCGGGGAACGCGGCGCAGCTTTACGAAACCGTACTTCGAGTAGAAGCGCAGGGCCGGCTCGTTGCCGCGCCGCACCATCAGCGTAAGGCGCGCCGCGCGCCGGCGCCGCAACCGGCGCAGTACGCTCGCCATCATCGCCGAGCCCGCCCCTTTCGCGCGCGCTGCCGGGTCGACGGCTATCGAAACCAGTTCCGCCCGTTCCCCGCGAGCGCAGGCAATCGCGTAGCCCCAGATACGGCGCCCACGCTCCACAACCAGGAAAAGGCCGGCGCATTCATGGAAGTACTCTGCAAACAAGTTGCGGTCGTAGGCGTCCGCGCCAAAGCTGGCCCGCTCGATTGCGAGGATTCGCTCTATATCCCGCATTCGGAAGGGCCGGATCACGTAGGGCGCTGGCATTCAGATGTCCTTATTCCTTGCGGGTTTACGGGTAGTTGCAATAAAGTGGCGACAGAAACGCCCAGGCGGCCTTGACAAACCATTTCAGACTCTCTCATACTGGAACCATGTTGCAACTGAGTGGCAACAACGACCGACCGGAAGCCACGCTGGCGGAACTGCGGAAAGGGGACGCTGGGGTACTGGACCGCATCGATCTTCCCGCGGAAGAAGCCCGCAGGCTCATGGAACTCGGTTTTCTGCCTGGCGCGAGAATCATCGCGGGCCTGAGCGCCCCCGGTGGCGATCCGCGCGTCTTCCAGGTGGACGGCTCGGAGATAGCCCTGAGGCGGGAAACCGCGCTGCGGCTGAAGATCAGGCCCGATCGCAAAGTCGCGAAGCTTCACAAGACCTCCCGGCTAGAAACGGCGTCGAGGACGCGGTGAGCGATTGCGGCAACTGCCGCAATTGCGGCCCGGCCCCAGCTATAGAGTTCCCAAGTTCCGGCCCGGGTAATGCCGTGCGCCAGGTGTCCGTGGCGCTTGTCGGCCCCCCCAATTCCGGAAAAACCACGCTATTCAACCGGCTCACCGGACTGCGGCAGAAGGTGGCCAACTTTCCCGGCGTCACGGTGGAACAGCACACCGGAGAGGCGGAACTCCCGGACGGGCGTTCCATTCGGATTATAGATCTTCCGGGCATATACAGCATGGCGCCGCGCTCCGAAGACGAGCAGGTGGCGCACGATGTGCTCACAGGCAAGCGCGCCGATACGCCTAAGCCCCAGGCCATACTGCTGGTTTTGGATTCGACGAACCTGGGCCGGCACCTGATGCTGGCGGCTCCTATTTTGGCGCTGGGCGTACCGACGCTGATTATCCTCAACATGGCGGACGACCTCCACGGCCGTGGAGGCCACCTGGATGCCGCCGAGCTTTCCGCTCAACTGGGCGCTCCGGTGGCGCTGATCAGCGCACGGCAGGGCGATGGCATCGGGCAGGTATTCGACTTCCTGGCCGGCGCCATGCCCGCCCCCGCTCCCCGGGAACTGCCGGTGTTGCACGACGTGCCCAAGTGCCGGGAATGGGCCGGAAGGGTCGGCAACGAGGCGAAATACCACGCGCCGCTGCCGCCGGTGTGGACGCGCCGCCTCGACTCGGTTTTCCTGCACCCCATAGCCGGGCCGCTCGTGTTTCTGGCGGTGGTGGTGGGCGTGTTCCAGACCATCTTCACGGCCGCCGTGCCGCTGATGGATGGGGTCCACTGGCTGTTTGACGTTTCCGGCGCCTGGCTGGCCTCGGCCCTGCCTCCCTCCATCTTCCGCTCTCTGCTGATCGAAGGCGTGTGGAGCGGTGTGGGCTCGGTGATCGTGTTTCTGCCGCAAGTCCTGCTGCTGTTCCTGTTTCTGGGGATACTCGAGGATTCCGGTTATCTGGCTCGCGCCGCGCTGATTGCCGACCGCACCATGGCCAGGGTAGGGCTTCAGGGCAAGTCGTTCATTCCGTTGTTATCGGCGTACGCCTGCGCGGTTCCCGCGATCCTTGCCACGCGGACCATCGAAAACAAGCGCGACCGCACCGCTACCATCCTGATCGCGCCATTTATGACCTGCTCGGCCCGGCTGCCGGTCTACACGCTGATCATTGCGGCATTCATCCCCAATCAGATGCTGTTCGGGTTCTTGAACGCGCGCGCGGCTTCGTTGCTGGCGCTGTACGCGCTCGGGTTTCTGGTTGCCGTGGCCACGGCCAGGGCGCTCAAATCCTCCATTCTGAAGAGCGGCCACACCTCGTTCCTGCTGGAGATGCCGTCCTACCGCTGGCCCACGCTGCAATCGATCGGGCTGCGGTTATATGACCGCTCGAAGATCTTCCTGCGGCGCGCGGGAACCGTCATCCTGCTGGTGACCGTGGTGCTCTGGATTGCAGCCCATCTGCCTACGCATAACGGGCATGCGCCCCCCATCGGCGAGAGCTTCGCGGGGATGGTGGGCCACGCTATCGAACCCGCCATCAAACCGTTGGGCTTCAACTGGAAGATCGGGATCGGGCTGATTACGTCGCTCGCCGCGCGCGAGACCATCATCGGCACCATGGGCGCAATCTACGGCATGGACCCCGCCTCCCGCTCGCAGGACCTTCAGCACGCGCTGCGGCAGGATCTGACCCTCGGCGGCGCCATAGCCGTGCTGGTGTTCTTCGCCTTCACCATGCAGTGCGTTTCCACAATCGCCGTGGTGCGCCGCGAAACCGGCGGCTGGAAGTGGCCCATAGCGCAGTTTGCGTATATGGGAGTGCTGGCCTACGCCGGAGCCTTCCTGGCCGCTCACCTGATCCGGTAGCCGGATCGGCTGCTAATCTTTGCGCACCTCGGCGTCCACGCGCTCGATGAGTAGGTACAGGCCGAGGCAGGCCAGAAAGATGCCGCACGAAATGATGGCGCCGGGAGTCGCCGCGTCTCGGCGGCCCGCGAGAAATTCTTCGAGCGTAGACGATAGCAGCCAGATCTGCACCATCAGCAGAACCGCGATTAGAGCCAGGGCCCCGTCAATCGCCGTAACGCCCCGGCGCTGGGGAGCGTTCGTATTCATGCGCGTTCCCCCAGGTCAATTCCCACGGCGAACAGGCTGCTGCCCTTTTGCTCCAGAAGAATCCGCGGCAGCGCGCGTTGCGGCGGCCCCGCCACGGGGGCGCCGTCGGCAATCGCGAACACGCCCTGGTGGCACGGGCACTCCAGGCGGTTGCTTTCTTTCGAGTAATACACGGCGCAGGAAAGGTGCGTGCACTTCTGGCTGTAGGCTGCAAATGTATTCGCGGGCGTGCGCACCAGAATGCAGGTATCCTGCGCTTCCGGGTAGGCGAATAACTTGACGCCGCCCACCGGGATTTCATCCACGCCGGCCACCAGATTTCGCGGGTACGCCGGTTGACGGTATAGCCAGCCGCGCATCGCGATCCACAGGTTTCCGGCCGCCATTGCAAGGCTCGTCAGGGTGAGGAATTTGGCGAACTGGCGCCGGTTCACGTAGCGCTCATCCGCCGTGGAGACGGAAAACTCGTCGCGCCAGAGCGGATCGCTAGAAGGCCTGCGGAACAACTTCATATTCTCCCTCCCACGTGTAATCGGCCACGTCCACGGCAATCTCTTCGATTGCGGCGGGCGCCATCATGTAGACCTTGGTGGAGATGGTTTGCGCGCCGATTCGGAACGTGTTCACGGGCTTTTCCCGCCGCGACGAGGCGATGGTTTCCGGCGTGACGTAGGCCAGTGCCTGGCTCGGGCAAACCGTCGCGCACATAGGCTTCTTTCCGATCGAAGAGCGGTCGTAGCACATGTCGCACTTCATCATCTGCTCGGCTTCGGGAATCAGTTTGGGGATCCCGAACGGGCACGCGAGCACGCAATTGGAGCAGGCGATGCAGCGCGGTTTGAGCGAGGAGCCGACCACGCCGTCCTCGTACTTCTTGATCGCATCCGCCGGGCACACCTGGGCGCACGTCGGGTCGTCGCAATGCCAGCACACGTAAGCAGCGGTGGCGATGGTTTCGCCGCGATCCACAAAATCGAAATTGATCATGGAGACGCCGCGGTGCGTCTCGCACTCTTCGCACGCCTTTAGGCACGCCTCGCAGCCGATGCAGCGCGAAGGATCGACGTAAAACTCCATTCCGAACATCAGCCGTCTCTCCGCGATGCGTCTCCGTTGCCGGCCGGGGGCGGCGCGTCCGCCTTCTCGATGCGGCATGCGGAAACCTTGAATTCGGGGATCTTGCTGCGCGGGTCGAGCGTGCGGTGCGTCAGCCGGTTGGCGCTGCGCTCGCGCGGCCAGTGGTACGGAATGAAGACCGTATCCGGGCGAATCGTGCGGACCACGGACGCCTGCAAGGTGAGGTCGCTCCGGCGCGTGGTCACTCGGACCCAATCGCCGTTCTTGATTCCGCGCTGCTCGGCCAGACGCGGATGGATCTCCACCTTCGGCTGCGGATACTGATCGAGCAGCGCGCCGATGCGACGCGTTTGCGTTCCCGAAAGATACTGGCTCACCACGCGGCCTGTGGTCAGGTAGATGGGGTAGCTGATATCCACCGGGTCGCCGCTCTCGCGCCACGCGAGCTTCATGAAGCGCGCCCTGCCATCCGCATGGAAGAACCGCCCGCCCTCGAAGAGCCGCGGCGTTCCTGGGTGCTGCAGGTCAGGGCATGGCCAGAACACGCCCATCTGCCGGTCGATCTTCTCGTAGGTGATGCCGTAGTAATCGGCCACGCCCCCTTGCGAGGCCCGGCGAAGCTCCTCGAAGATCTCGCGCGGCTCACGGAAAGCGAACCGTTCGCCCTGCCCCAGGCGGCGGGCCAGGTCGCAGATGATTTCCGAATCCGCCCGCGCGTTGGGCGGCGGGTCCACGGCTTTCTGAATGTGGATGACTCGCCCTTCCGTGTTGGCCGTGACGCCTTCCTCCTCTTCCTGAAGGCTGCCGGCCAGCACGACATCGGCGTGCATCGCGGTCTCGGAAAGAAAGAAATCGATGACGCCGAAGAACTCCAGCTTTTCGAGAGCCTCGCGCGTGAAGTTCGCGTCGGGAAGAGAGACTGCGGGGTTGAAGCAAATCGACAGCAGCCCCTTGATCTCGCCGGCGTGGATGGCGTTCATGATTTCCTGCGCGCTCAGGCCGGGTCCGGGCAACTCGTCGGGAGAGATGCCCCACACTGATGCGACGTGGGCCCGCGCGGCGGGGTCCGTGAGGCTGCGCTGGCCGGGCAGTTGATCGCATTTCTGGCCGTGCTCGCGGCCGCCCTGGCCGTTGCCTTGTCCCGTCACCATGACGCAACCGGCGCCCTCGCGGCCGAGGTTTCCGGTCGCCATGGCCAGAGCGCAAACGGCTTCGCAGTTCTCCACGCCCTTGGACTGATGCTCCAGGCCGCGCGCGTGCAGAATCATCACGCGGCGCGATTCGCCGATCATGCGAGCGGCCTTCTCGATCGCTTCCGGGGGAACGCCGGTCACCGAGCCTGCGCGCTTCGGGTCCCACTCCCGCACGGAATCCGCCGTGAGTTCGAAGCCGGTAGTGTGCGCGTCGATGAACTCGCGATCGATGAGCCCGTCGCGGATGATCACGTGCAGCATGGCCATGAGCAGCGCCAGATCCGTGCCGGGCCGCACGGGCAGAAACAGCGCGGCGTTGCGCGCAATCGGCGTCATCCGCGGGTCGGCCACAATCAGCTTCGCGCCGTTGTCGCGGGCGCGCCAGATGTAATCCGTGGTGATGGGCGCGCATTCGCCGATGTTCGCGCCAATCGAGAAGATCACCTCGGCCTTGGGAATATCGCTCCAGGGATTGGGCGCGCGGTCAACTCCGAAAGTTCCTTTGTAGGCTGTGCCCGCGGAAACCATGCACAGGCGGCCGTTGTAATCGATGTGCCGCGTTCCCAGCGCCACTCGCGCGAACTTGCCCAGCAGGTAGGCTTTCTCGGTGGTGAGCGAAGCGCCGCCGTAGACGGCCACGGAATCGCGGCCGTACTTCGCCTGCAACTCGCGCAGCCTTCGCGCCGTGAAATCGAGCGCCTCGTCCCATCCCGCGTTCCGGAATCCGCCCTCGGCGCGCATCAACGGCTGGAGGAGCCGGTCTGGGCTTGAGCTTTGCATGTACCGCTTCACGCCCTTGGGGCAGAGCATTCCGCGGTTGAACGGAAAGTCTTCCCACGGCTCGAAGCCGATCACGCGGTTGTCGCGCACCTTGAGTTGTATCCCGCACTGTTGGCCGCAGAAGCAACAATGCGTCTTCACCAGCCGCGGAGCGGGGCCGCGCGATTCATCCTGCCACCCGCCCGGAGGCGCGTAGTTCGGGTGCGGCCCGAAGCGGGCTACCAGATCGTCAACTGATTGCGGCAGCTTGGCCAAGAGACGTTCCTTTCCTCACTCCTGGAGCCGCATCTGCGCGATGGCGAGCGTCTTGCGCTTGCACGGCGGGCACAGCTCCTGCCAGTTTCCGGCCGGCCCGGGCAGGGAATAATCGAACCCGAGTTGCGGCAGGATGGTTTTCAAATCGTCCACGTGCATTCTGGAGGCAAACCGTTCGCCGCAGCGTGCGCAAAGGGCGCCGGGGTCGCCGAGGCCCTCCAGTTGATACAGCTTGACCCCCAGCTGGGCCGGCCGCTGGAAGATGTGGAAGAACTTTCCGAACGGAAGAAACAGCAGCGCGGCGATCACCGTGATGGCGTGCAGTATCGCCAGGAAGCTGTACGCCGCTCCGTAGAGCCACTCCTGAGACACCGTCAGCGCTAGGCCGGTAACCGATATGGCGAAGAGCAGAATGAGCGGCAGAAAATCCATTCCGAACTGCTGCACAGTCTGAGCGCCCTGTTCTCTCAACCGCCTCCAGAGCGAAAGGGAAATGCCGGCCAAAACCAGCATGGCCGAGAAATCCAAGCCGTGGAACAGAAGCCATGCCTGAACCGAGTGCACTGGAAACGAGAACCCCGGGAAGCCGAACAGGTAGGTCACATAGGTCATCTGATCGTTCGGGGCGGAGCGGAACGAAATCCAGCCGAACACCAGCGGAAACGTAATCGCCACGGCGAGCAGGCAACCCCAGAACAGGAATTGGTGCATCCACCAGCGCAGCCGAGAGCGCCGCGCGATGAACCGCTGCGCCACCAGATGCGTGGCCGCTATAGAGCCCACCTCCACCACGCTCCTCAAAATACCGCGCTTGCGGAAGAGTTCCCAGCCGCGATTCCAGTAGACGCGCGTGGGCGGCTTGTCGATCCACACGCGGTAGTGATACACCACTCCCCAGGTGGCAAACACCACCGCGAAGGTGTAGATCACTAGCGCCGGGTCGAAATTCTCCAGGTTGCGCGAGCCCACCACAATCGCTGCCACCAGCATTCCCGCCCACAGGGAGGCCCACGCGCCCGCCCTCAGGCGGTCCGCCGTGCGCCGGGAGGCGCCGGGCTGAGCGGCTTCGAGCGCCCTCTGCCGCGGCACGAAGATGCGCTGGTTCATCCACCACAGCGCCACTGCGGTCAGAGCCAGCAGCACGAAGCCCGGCCAGCTCGAACCCACGCGCTCGCGGAACACGCCCAGCAGCAGCGGCGGGAAGAACCCGCCCAGCCCGCCCAGCGCCCCTACCAGCCCGGTGACAACGCCCGTCTGGCTCGGGAAGTATTCCGGCACCAGCTTGAACACAGCGCCGTTACCCAGCCCCAGCAGCATGGCGCAGCCGAGCGCGCCCACGGTGAACGGCAGCATGGCCGGCCACGCCAGAAGCAGCGCGAAGGGCGCCACACCCGCAAACACCGCGGCAAGAACGCGCGCGCCGCCGATGCGGTCCGCCAGCCAGCCGCCCAGCGGACGCATCATGGTGGCCAGCACCACGAATCCGGCGGCACGGAAGCCCGCATCGGTCGCCGTGAGCTTAAATTCGTCCCGCAGGAGAATCGGCAGGAACGAGGCAAACGCCACGAACCCTCCGAAAGTGAGGCCGTAGAATGCCGAGAGCGCCCAAGCCAGCTTCTCGCCCGTAAGCACGTGCATCATTGCCGCCATGCCCTGGCGGCGTGCGCCGGCCGGCGCGGCATCGCGGGCCCGCGCCGCGAAGATGATGGCCCACACGATGAGCGCCGCCGCCAGCAGGTCGTAGACCTTGGAGAACCCGATGCGCAGGGCCAGCACGGGGCCTAGGAACAATGCCGCCGATTGCCCGATGTTCCCCAGCCCGTAGATGCCCAGGGCGCTACCCTGCCGCTCCGCCGGTGTCCACCGCGAAACGTAACCGACGCCGACAGGGAAGGATGAGCCGGCGATGCCCAGCAGGAAAGCCGCCGCCAGCAGCGCGCCGAAAGAGTGCTGCCGCGGAACCAGGTAGACGGGGATGGCCGAAGCTGCCAGTAGCGCCGTGAACATGGCGCGCCCGCCAAAGCGGTCGGTCAGCATGCCCATCGGGATTCGCGCCAGAGCTCCCAGCAAAACCGGGGCGGCAACCAGCAGATGCGCCTGGAATGGATCAAGGTGGAAAACGGATTGGAACCGGCTGCCGAAGGCCCCTACCAGACCCCAGGCCGCGAAGCAGATTGCGAAGGAAATTGTAGCGAGCGGCGTGTGGCGTTTGTTGGACACGTATGTCGGCTCAGAATGTACTGTAAACCCCCTCAAATGGGGACGCTGTGATTCCAGTCACATTCGTATCGCGCTGGCTGAGCGGATCTGAATTAGTGTCGGCTCAACCTCCGCATGGGTTATATCACCCACGCCGCCGTTCAGAAAGGCTCTCCCGGCTTGTCTAAGTCTTTCTTAACGTGGGGCTAACTCATTCGGCCTATTTGGAAGTACGGGTGCAATGTTACCCTATTCTTCAGCGCAATGTATCGCTTTGACCAGTTGATCGGCCGGAATATGCCTGTGCGCGGCTTCAACAGCCGCCGCCCCAATCCATTCTTCTATTCGAACGCTTTTATTTCCGCCCGGCATGCAACGGCTGCGACATCGAAACCATTGCGCGTAAGAACGGACTGAACTCAATGGACGTGGTGGAAGCCTGAAACGAGGCCGCGTTCGGAAACAAGGCGGATACGGAACATGCAAGCTCTTACACCTTCTAAGAAGAAAATGCACCGCAAGGGCAACCAACCCCTCGACGTTTTCTTTTCCCCCAAGAATGTCGCGCTCATCGGCGCTACTGAAAATCAGAACACCGTCGGCCGGACGGTTTTGTGGAACCTGATTACCTGCCCGTTTGGCGGGACTGTTTACCCCGTCAATCCGAAACGGCCCAGCGTATTGGGCGTCAAGGCTTATAAATCCGTCACGGATATTCCGGAGCAAGTAGATCTTGCCGTGATCTGCACGCCGCCGCCGAGCATCCCCGGCTTGATTCGCGAATGCGGAGAGAATGGCGTTCGCGCCGCAATCGTGATCTCCGCGGGCTTCAAGGAAATCGGCCCCGAAGGCGCCGCGCTCGAACGGCAACTGCTGGCGGAAGCGCGCGCGGCCAACGTGCGCGTGATCGGCCCGAACTGCCTGGGCGTCATGAGCCCGGTTTCCGGCTTCAACGCCACGTTCGCCACCACGATTGCGCGCCCCGGCTCGGTGGGATTCATCAGCCAGAGCGGCGCGCTTTGCACGGCGGTATTGGACTGGAGCTTGAAGGAAATGGTGGGCTTCAGTTCCTTCGTTTCGGTCGGTTCCATGGTGGACGTAGGCTGGGGCGACCTGATCTACCACCTGGGCAACGACCCGAAGACCCGCTCCATCGTCATCTACATGGAAACCATCGGCGACGCGCGCGCGTTCCTCTCGGCCGCGCGTGAAGTAGCGTTGAACAAGCCGATCATCGTCATCAAGCCGGGACGCTCGGCGGCTGCCGCCAAGGCCGCGGCTTCCCACACCGGCTCCCTCACCGGAAGCGACGAGGTTCTGGAAGCGGCGTTCCGCCGTTGCGGCGTGCTGCGCGTCAACAATATCTCCGACCTGTTCTACATGGCCGAAGTGCTCTCGAAGCAGCCCAGCCCCAAGGGTCCGCGCCTCACCATCGTCACCAACGCGGGCGGCCCCGGCGTACTGGCCACCGATGCGCTGATCATGGGCGGCGGCGAACTCGCCGACCTCACCCCGGAAACCATCGCGGAATACAACGCCGTGCTGCCCTCCACCTGGAGCCACAACAACCCCGTCGATATCATCGGCGACGCGTCTCCGGAGCGGTACGCACAGGCGCTCGAAATCGCCGCCAAGGATCCCCACAGCGACGGCATGCTCGTGATCCTCACGCCGCAGGCCATGACCGATCCCACCCGGATCGCCGAGCAGTTGAAGCCTCTCTCCAAGCTCGAAGGCAAGCCGGTGCTCGCCAGCTGGATGGGCGGCGTGGATGTGGCGGCCGGCGAGGAAATCCTCAACCGGGCCAACATTCCCACGTTCCCCTACCCGGACACCGCCGCGCGCGCCTTCAACTACATGTGGCAGTACTCGTACAACCTGCGTGGGTTGTATGAAACGCCCTCCATGCCGGAAGATTCCGCGGATTGGATGCCCAACCGCAAGCTCGTCGACCAGATCGTTCAGAACTGCCGCAACGAGAAGCGCGAAATCCTCACCGAGTTCGAATCGAAGAACGTGCTCGCCGCTTACGGCATCCCCGTGGCGAAGACGATCATCGCCACCAATGCCGGCGCCGCCGAGAAAGCGGCCGAAGAAATCGGCTACCCGGTGGTGCTCAAGCTGTATTCGGAAACCATCACTCACAAGACGGACGTCGGCGGCGTGCAGTTGAACCTGGGCGGCCCCGAAGCCGTGAAGCGGGCCTTCCTTGCCATCGAGAGTTCGGTGGCGGAGAAGGTGGGCGCGCAGCATTTCCAGGGCGTCACCGTCCAGCCGATGGTGAAGCTCAGCGACGCTTACGAACTGATCATAGGGTCGAGCCTCGATCCGCAGTTTGGGCCGGTGCTGCTGTTCGGCACGGGCGGCCAACTCGTCGAAGTGTTCAAAGACCGCTCCCTATCGCTGCCGCCGCTCAATAGCACCCTGGCCCGCCGCATGATGGAGCAGACCAAGATCTACAAGGCGTTGCAGGGAGTCCGCGGGCGCAGGCCCGTCGATCTCGCCGCGCTTGAGCTCCTGATGGTCCGCTTTAGCGCCCTAGTGGCCGAGCAGACCTGGATCAAGGAAATCGATATCAACCCGCTGCTGGCCTCTCCGGATGGCCTGATCGCCCTCGACGCGCGCGTTGTGGTCCACGCCCACGACGTCAAGGAAGAGGACATCCCGAAATCCGCCATTCGCGCGTACCCCAGCCGGTACGTGGCGCGGTGGCAGATGAAGGATGGGACAGACGTCACGCTTCGCCCGATCCGGCCCGAAGACGAGCCGGCGATGGTGAAGTTCCACGAGACGCTCTCCGAGCGCAGCGTGTATCTCCGCTACTTCCACCTCATCAACCTGGAACAGCGCGTGACGCACGAACGCCTGACGCGCATCTGCTTCACCGATTACGATCGCGAAATGGCGATTGTGGCTCAACGCCGCAATCCGGAAACCGGTGAGAGCGAGATCCTCGCGGTGGGCCGTATGAGTAAGGTCCACGGCATTAACGAAGCCGAAGTGGCCGTGCTGGTCAGCGACGCCTGGCACGGAAAGGGACTCGGCAAGGAACTGCTCTGCCGCCTCATCGAAATCGGGCGCGACGAGAAGCTCACCAAGCTCTGCGCCGATATTCTCCCCGACAACATCGAAGTCATGCGCATTTGCGAGAAGCTCGGCTTCGCGCTCAAGCAGGCTCCCGGCGAGGAAGTGTTTCACGCCGAATTCGTTCTGTAATCTCCGGTGGGCGGGCTCCGGCCCGCCCATATCTTTGCCCTACACAGCCGGCTCAAGGTGAACAGCCCTGAGCCGGCTTTTCTTTTATTGGCCGACGAAATCCGGAGATACGGGACCTCGTAACGCTGTTTCAACCGCAGCCCCCACCAATGGACACCAGCCACTTTTGGTGCGACAAAGAGATGGTGTGGAAATGTCGCGGCGAGGCATCTATGAACACACGTCAATTGTGGTCACGCCGGCTGTTCCTTGTCGGCGGCGCCGCTATGCTGGTTGGCGCTCTTGACCCTATGGAGGGGTCGCTAGTCATCCTACCCGGCAGTGGACTGGTCGCGCTCGGCGCCCTCCTCGGCCAAAACGAACGGCGGCTAATCGCTTACAGGGTGCGGGTCTTTTTTCTGATCGCGATTGGCGTTGGCGCCATGTGGTGGCTGAGCGCCATAGGCGGCTTCGGGGGCTCCTCGGGACGTTCCATGTGGTGGGGAGTCCTGATCCTACCCTATTTGATTGGATGGTCCATGGGTATATGGGGGCCAGGGAGTCCGCGCTGGTTGTTGCTGTTGGGCATTGTTGTCGGGCTGTGGTATCAGGCGATTCTTGTGATGATCCTGTCAAATAGGCGGGGCAGGGCAGTAGCCATCGAAGCAGGCATCATCGTCAGCGCGCTCGGCGTGCTGACCATCGCCGGTTGCATCAGCCGGCTGAGGCATCGAACTGCGGAGCTACAGTAATCCGGATTCAGCAGGCTGAGCCTGCGGCTTCGCTTGCTGCCCCCGCGCGTTCGAGGACCATCAGAACCGGACAGCCCGCATGCCGCAGCACCCGCGCCGTAGTCACTCCGAGAACGGTGGTGTCTGCGAATGGCTTGTGCGTGGCTCCGATCACCGCTAGATCGCACCCGGGCTCTCTAGAGGCGGAGACGATCTCCGCCGCGGCGTCGCCTTGCCGCGTGAGCTCTTCAATATCGCAGGCGGCTTGCGGCTGCTGCCCGATCCACGTACAAAGGTCAGGAGGCCCGCCGTGCGCCCCCGGTTCGCGGACGTGCAGCGCCGTAACTTTCGCGCCGAAGGCCGCGGCCAGCGCCGTGGCGACGCGCAGCGATTCCCGCGCCGCGGACGAATCGTTCACCGGGCAGAGGATCTTTCGGATCGTCGGGGGATTGGCTTCCGACGCCCCGGCATCGCGCACCGTCAACACCGGGATGCGGCTTTGGCGCAGCGCCGTTTCCGCAACGGAGCCGAGCCTCCAGCGATTGAAGCCGTCGCGCCCGTGCGTGCCCATGACGATGAGGTCGGCGCCGGATTCCGCCGCCGCCCGCGCGATCACGTCGGCAGGCAATCCCTCAATCACCCGGGTTTCCACGCCTGCGGCGGCAGCGCCCAAAGACGCCGTGACGAACTCGGATGCGGCGCGCCGCGCTTCGTCGAACGATTCGCGGAACTGCCGATTGAACTCCTCCATCCGACCCTCGGTGAAGTATGGAGGCGGCGTAAACGAGTTCGCGTAGACGGCGGTGATCCGGGCGCCCGTGCGTTGAGCAATGGCGAACGCGTATCGCAGGGCGTTCGCCGAGAGTCCGCTGAAATCTATGGGAGCCAGAATGTGCTTGAAGAGTGTGGCAGGCATGAACGTCTCCGGTAGCAGAGATGCAGATTTATCGCTTTCAGTAACGCGCGCGGGCAGCGCGGCCACGGTTAGGCGGCGTCCCTTAGGCCTTGCGAGTGGGCCGGGCGCGTCTTGCGCCCGGCCCCGGCCGGCTCACTTCTGGCCGCGCCTAGTTCCGGCGCCTGTGCCGCCGCCTGTGCCAGGCGTGTGCTGCGGACCGGAACCATCCTGGTTCCCTGTCTTCTTTCCCTTTTCCTGGCCCTTCTGCTGGCCCTGCTTCTGGCCGCTGCCGGGAGTCGGGTTTGGGGCGGTGGTTTGCGCGAACACCGAGAGAGTCCCCGCGGTCATCAGAAACATTGTTGCGATTGCCAGGTGCGTCTTTTTCATCGAAGCGGCCTCCTTAAGCCTTGCCCTGAATAGTGCAGTCGCAGTTCCATCCATCACGCCATGCAGTATCAATCACTTACATTGCTTTCCGGCTTAGGCGCCTGCAAACCGTGCGCCTGGCCGTCGCGGCGCGCGCAATGCGCTCGCGGGGTTGGCGGAAAAGCGAGCGGATACAAACGCGAAGCGCCGGATGCCCTTGAGCATGCGGCGCTTTGATGAACCAGAGGTTTCCAGCGTGCGCGGAGACGGATCAGCGCTTTCCTTCCTGGTACTTCTTCACCGCGTCGCGAACGTCCTGGACGGACTTGCCCTGGTCATGCATCCATTCGCGCAGCGCCAAACGCGGATTGATATCCGCCGTGATGCCCAGCGTCCGAAGGATGTACTCGGTGGGAACGCCGGTCGCCAGCGTAATCTCGTTCAGCGTCATGTTTCCCCGGACGTCTGGCTCTTCTTCCCCGGGAGTCTTTTCTTTGCCCTGCGCCTGTGCCGACTTCGGCCCGGGCTGCGAACTCGCCGGCGCCTTTGTGTAAACCTCGACAGGGGCGGTGTTAGACGCGGTCGCAGGTGCGGCTTTCGCGGCCGGCGCCGCCGCTTTGGGCGGCGCGCCCTTGAGGAAAGCGGTCACAACCTCGCGCACTTTCTCCGGTTCGAATTCGATCTTATAGTTTTGCGAGATCCGGTTTACCGCGGTGGTCGCGGCCACGTTTTGCGGAATGCCGGCATCGCTGTACAGCCGCTGCATCGGTATCCCGTAGCCCTGGCTGATATCCTGCAGCGTCATCCAGCCCCGGATTTCCTCCGGGTCGGCCTTGCCTGCTGAAGCCTGCGGCAGAATCAGATCCGGCTTGGTCTGCCATTTCCCCGCCAACTGGCTCGCGCCGATGAGCCCCAGCAAACCAAACACGAGCATCCCGGCGTAGACGGGGTGAGACAACTTCCACTTGGGACCGGTCATCATGAGCACGTTCGGCTTCGGGCAGACGGCAATGCAATCCAGGCATTGGTTGCACTCCGCGTCGCGAATCGTAGTGACGGAAAGAAAGTCCACGTGCGCGGGGCATTTTGTGTGGCACAGGTTGCAGCTCTTGCAATCCACCGGGTCGCGCTTGATGCGCGTGAGGCCCAACTTGCCGACAATCCCCAGCGCCGCTCCGAGCGGGCATGCGTACTTGCAGAAGAACCTGTCGATGTAGAGCGAGCCCACCAACACGACGCCGAGGACGGCGTATGCCCAGGGCAGTTCGGTGATGCCGTTGCCCAGGTGGAAGAACGCCAGGAAGGGATCGTAATTCCGGAACACGAGCGCGCCCGTCTGCCACGTCAGGCCGATGATGCCTGCCAGCAGAACATATTTGAAATAGCGCAGAATGCGGTCCCACTTGCCCGTTGGATTGAACTTCTTCTTGAAGATCTTCTTCCCCAGCAGACCCAGCCACTCCTGCACGGAGCCGAACGGGCAGATCCAGCCGCAGAACCCGCGGCTGGCAATCAGCGTAAGAATCAGCAGGGCGGCGAACATAATCATGGACGAGGCCTCGATGCGCTGGATGAACCCGCCCGTAGTGATGAACTGGTAAAGGCTTTCCAGGCCCCCGAACGGGCAATAGGCCTCAACCGACGCCGTCCCGCGCGGACCGCCGCCGAAGACCTGGTGGTCATACGCCACGTGCAGCATGAACAGAAAAAAGAACGCCATTACCGCGTGGCGCCACATCTTTGGGGAGCGAAGCAGCTTTCGAAGTTTCACGTTAGTCTCCAGGGATGAAGCGATACTCAGGGCAACAGGGAGGCCAAAAGAAAGGTGTAGGCAAATCAGTTACTTGGATGTATGGGTCGCGCTTGCGCGCGCAAAACTTGCGGGCGCAAGCGCTGCGCGCGCAACGCCTGCGCGGTGGAATCGGAGACTAAGCCTGAATTCCGAAGTTGATTCTGGAGAATGAACGACGCAATCGTCCTGCGCCACGCAAGATCAGACCCATGGTTTGTATCAGGGCACGGCTTCAGCTGTGCCGCAAACCGCAGTAGTCAAATGGCTTTAGCCCCCGGCCCTGCTTGTCTGGGTCGGGAATTGGCGTTTCAGCTCGCTTTCTCGGCGGCTAAAGCCTGAGTTTCTCCGACGGGTCCGGCACGGCTGAAGCCGTGCCCTGATACAAGGCCCGACTTCTCATGGCATTATGCTGCGGAAATCCAACTTCGGCGAGGTTGACTTCGGAATTCAGACTAAGATCCGAAGCTATCGTCAGGGTTCCCGAACTTGCTCTGGATTGGCGTGCCTACTCGGGCGTCGGTTCGCGGCTGCGCCGCAAGCTTGCCCTAGGAAGTAAGAACCGATGAGCACAGGGACGGATACGATCCGGCGCCCCGAGAACTTCCGCAACCCGGCGCGCCGGTACCCGAACGGAAGATTGAGAACGAAAACGGCCGCAGCGACAAGTGGGAGTTTCGGGACCTCACCTCACGGAACCCGGACGGAATACCGGAAACAGCGGGTCACCCTTTGGACGGCTTATAGGAATGTAGTGTGGAAGCGGGGCGCGATTCAACAGGGGAGGGTTGAGCCGCGTCTCAGCCCGCATCGGCCGCCGTAGCTGCCGATGCGGGCTGAGATCCGGCTGTCTCTATCCTTCGCTCAAGCCGGAGGTTTCGCCGGGGCCGGGAAATTGATCGGCGCCGGTTTCAGCGTCCACCAGGAGCCGTCGTCCGAGATCGGGCTCGATCGCGGGTAGACGTCGCCTGGAACGGAATGCATCCGGCATGGGCGGATGTCGAAGCGCTGCTCCGGCGAGGGGGACTGCCAGGCTCGCGCCATCAACCAGAGATACTGAAGCGAGTTCAGGCGGTACTGGCCCACGTTCACCCATTCCGGGAGGTAGGTCTGGGGCAACTCCCGTTGGCCGGCGGTCCGCCAGCGCTCAAGCAGCGCAAGCCCCGCATCGGCGATCTGTTTGCCGGTTACCTCCCCCTGGAACGGTCCGTCGTCGGCAGTCGTTTCCAGCGTTCCCGCTACCGGCTCCAGTTCCAGAAATACGTCCTTTTTGCCTGCCGCTCGCGCTGTGTGTGCCAATACCAGCATGTGGAACATGTCCGCGAGCGAGAAGTAGCGGCCATCGGCAACCGCGAACCCGGGCGCCAGTCGCCTTAGTTCTTCCCATTTGGGCAACAGGGATGCCGCCGCGGCATCGAGCACGGGCTGGGGAACCGGCACTCCGACGCCATTCGAGGTCGCTTTGATCAGGGTGGAGGCGCCTACGAACTTGCTCCCGGCATTTGCCGGAACGAACTCGCGAACCAGCCAATCCACCACGGCGTCCTGATCCTTCCAGATCGCTTCCATCTCTTCGGGCGTTCTCAGCATGGTGTCGGGCAGCGTGGGCCGCTTCGGATTGTCATAGGCATACCGAATCGGTGAGAATCCGGCATATGCATCCGGTTTCATCCAGATATCACTCCCCGCCAGTTCCACCTGGATCACGTGCGGCTGGCTGCGGTCCAGTGCCGCGAGCGCCGTCTGGAGCGCCTTCACGCCCTTCCATGCCTGGAAGATCACGTTCGTGCCCACGTTCTGCGATAGGCGCAACCGTCCGTCCTGAAAGAATAGTTCGGGGGCGGTGTTGGGGGACGGGCTCAGCTCGGTTCCCACCCCACGGGCGCTCCCTCCGTATCCGTGCAGGTTCCTCGCAGGCCACGCGGTACTTGCCGGAAAGCCCGGAAGGATGGCTGCGGAGTTGAGACGCTTAAGGGCCTGTACGAACTCCGTATCCTGGCCTAGGTTTTCGCTCACGCCCATAATTGCAGTCGCATTTCCGAACACCTCCTGCAACCGTCTCAAGCCGCCTGAACGTCCGGCGGACGGCTCGCCGCTAATCGGGGCCTTGAAGTCATTCAGAAACGAGGAGAACGCCTGGACGCGCGCCAGGAAGCGATCCTCGGGGGTGGTGGCGGTCCGAAGATCGGGCTGCGGCCGCCAGCGATACGCAGGTTCTTCCGCGCCGTCGTATGCCGGTTCCGCCGAGCCTGCCCTCTGCGCTTCGCGAATCGCGTCAGCCTGGTGCATCGGCCCGTTCCGGGTCTCCAACATATCCGCCACCGCGCCGGTCATGTAGATCACCACAGGGGCCGAACGGGCGGGGTCCGCCTGCCGCAGTTTTGCGCCCGCCTCCAAGGCCTTGGCCAGCGTCTTCTCCGTCCATTGGAAATGGACATGGTCCACGTAGCGTCCCTGAAGGTAGATATAGACGGGAGCATTACCTGTTGGGCCGGCGCCCCAGGCTGCGGATGCGAGCAGCAGTAATACGGAAAGTCTCATGAAGCCTCCTGTCTGAAATTGAAGAGGGGAGCCTCGGCGGTTGGTCTTGTTCCGGCGCGCGGCGCCCGAATCCCGGCGCTCTAACGCGCTGGGGAAACTGCCCTGCGTGTTAACCGTGGTTCGAACCGGCGTTGCCCTGAAACCCACCTCAAGCCCCTTACTTACGAAAAGGGCCGGACTCGGAGAATTCCGCGTCCGGCCCCTTGGTTCAATCCAAAACCGGGCGGCAGTTTTCTGCTGCCGCCCCTGTATTCCTATTTGGCCTTGATCGCGATCCCGCTAGCCTGTGTAGACTGGCAGGTCTCGTAGCCGTTAGCCGCCTTCTCACGAACTATGTAATAGTACGTGCCGCTCACCGCGGTCTTGTCCGTGTAAGCGGTCGCAGTTGCGCTCGCAGTCCCGATCTGCGTGTAGGGCCCGCCATTCGTGGTGCTGCGATATATGTTGTACCCGGCAGGCTTAACAACCCGCGCCGTCCAGGTAAGGCCGACCATGCTGATCGAGCCGCGCGCCACCAGGTTGGTCACGCACGCGCATTCGGCCGCGCCCGACGCGTAGACGTGCACTTGCGCCGTGGATGTGCTGCTAAGGGCCGCATTCGGCGGGAACTTGCTATCCGACTGGTCGGTCACCTTGAGACCCACGATGTAGTTGCCTACGCCCCATCGTGCGGTGACATCCAGAGTTTCGTCCGTCCCCGCGACAGTGCCGTTGTCGTAAGCTCCATTGCCATCCGTATCCCACATGAACCCGGCATGCGTAGCATCGGTTCGCCAGTGGATCGTGTCTCCGGGAGGTCCGTATCCGGCAAGATACTGGCCTTCATCCGGGTTAATCGATCCGGTGCCGTCCAGGAACCACTTCGGTCCGGGGCAGAAATTGTACGGTCCGCCGGCATTGGCCGTCGGCGCGATCGGCGGCGTGTTCACGTTAAGGTCCAACGTGGTCACGTTCGTCTTCACGGGAACGTTGTTATCCGTCACCCGAAGATTCACGTGGTAGAGTCCGGTGGTCGGGTATGAGATTGTGGTGCTGACGCCGGTGAATTCGTACGTGCCGTTATAGTCCAGGTCCCATTCCCACTTCACGATGCTCTTGCCCGCGTCCTGATGGTAGGAATCCGCGCCGGAGACCGTGATCGTCTGGCCGGCCATGGAGGGGTTCGGGGTGGCCTTCGCCACGGCGACCGGTCCGCCGGATTCGAATATCGTCGTGCCGAGCATCAAGACGGCCCAGGCGGTTTCGAACGGGTTCTGGTTGCCGTCATTGTAGTGTCCGGACCAGGAGCCGTCAGCGGATTGCGCGCCCGTGAGCGTGGCCACAACGCCGATCGTTGGGTTCAAATACCAATCAATCGTGCTGCCCCCAGTGCAGCGGAGGTTCGTGACCGGTTCGGGGACCTTGGTTGTGTTGTTGACGGCCAGGCGCATCGACTTCACGAACGAGAACAGGCCGTAGTAGTAGCTCCTTATCGCGACGGTTATCCCGCCGGTGTTTGCGAAATTGTCACAGAGAAACCGCTCGGCGTTGTCCCACCGCGGATCGCCCTGGCCGATGCCGTCGAGAACGGCTTGCACCAGGCCGGAAGGCGTCACGGCATAGGGGCCCCAAGGGAACGATCCCGCGCCGTTATAGCCGAACGCCCCACTGGCGTCTTGGTCATTCGTCAGCCACACGGCGTTCCACGTCTTCACGACATTCGGAATGACTACTCCCCAATTGCGCTCCGCGGGGATCATTCCGATAGCGGCCCACTGCGATACGGAGTTGTCATCGCTCTCGTTGCAGTTGTAGCCCCAGGCGCCGCCTGCTCCGCTATCTTGCTGGCAGATGCTGTACCAGTCCGCCATGTCCTGAACCACATCTTTATACGTGCGGGCTACGTCGCCATATGCGGGAGCTGCCTTGGTGGGAGTCCCGCTGGCAACCAAAGCGTCCATGAACATGCCGGTCTGGTAGTTCGGCTGGCTTTGATTGATCACCATGTAACGGCCGTTGCTATTGCCGTCCGCGGTGAACGTTCCATGGGGATTCGTCTGCGAGGACACGGGGCCGGTCGTGAGCTGCTTCAACACGTACCTTATGGATCGCCGCGCAGTTTCCGTGTACGGGTCCGAGGTCGGGCCGCCCTCGAGGTGTCCGTTTGCCTCGAACGCATTCAGGTTCGCGGGTTGCACCCCATAGTACCCGCTCCAGGCCCAATACCCATCGTCATCCGTGCTGTAGCGGCGCGAGAGGTTACTGTGGAGATACCAGAGCCCTTCGTCGATGGCGACATTGGCTTGTACCGCCAGACTCGTAGCGCGCATCTGCACGTAATAGTTCGCCGAAGCTGTCTGGTCGGCGACGCTTGTGTCCTGAATCGTCAACGTCGCGGTCCAGAGCTGGGTGACGGCGCCGGAATAGGTGTGCGCTGCCCCAATCGCCCAGCGGGCTTCGCTGCCGCCCGCAAAATCTCCCGAGACGGGTGTGCCGGCATCGCCAAAGGACCAAATCCAATGGTAGTTATGGCCCGAGGCGGTGCAGTCCTCGCAGGCGCCTTTTACATGGATCGCCTTACCGGCGTACGTGTCGTGGGGGATCAGCGAATTGCTGGCAACCCACGGTACCGTTTTTACTGTAAAAGCGGCGGCTGCTTCCGCCGCGGTTGGCAGGGCCAGGAGAGCCAGAGCGGCAATGGCCACCAGGCAGGTAAATTTCCGTAAGGTCACAGTTCGTCCTCCGATCAAGGTGAGCGCAAGTTCGGAGCGTACGCGGCCTGGAAGCCCAAGTACGGATTACGAACGAAACTTTCTGAACGCCAGCGCGCCGAATCCGCCCAGCATCGCGAGCCACGTGGAAGGCTCGGGTACCTGGCCGTCCACCGGCGGCGGCGCCGTAAGATTCAGCGTGCTGCTGAAATAGACGTTGTTCGGTTCAACGCTGTCCCACTGCTGCAAGTAGAAGCCCTGCGGCACGGATGTTCCCGTCGTGAAAGTCACCGTAGCGGTCTGGCCCGCCACCATGGGAATAGCCCAGCCCAAAGCCATCGATACGTCATCCGGCACCTGTGCAAACGTCGAGTTGGAATTATCCAACAGGTCGTTTTCGAAATTCGTTTTGATGTCGCCGAAGACTAACCCGGGCTCGTCGATTTCCCAACGCAGCACGCTCGGCCCGGTCGGTAAAGTTCCCACCGCCTGTCCGAACTCATCCCAAAAGGAGGAATTCTCCGATTCGATCCAGATGTCGAAGAACGACGAGATAGTGTGTGTGCCAGGGCCTGTCGCAGCTAACGTCACCGTGATCGTGCCCAACCCGGTTAAGCCGTCAATGGTGGAACTCACGTTGCCGGGCAGAGTGGGAGGGCACGTGGTGCCATTGATTTGGCAGCCAAACTCGGTGCCATCAATTCTCAGCTCATACTCCGTGAGCCAGACATTTCCGGCCTGCGCGGCCGGCATCAAGAAAGTTGCTACTACCAGAACGAAAAGGCAATTCTTCCAAGTCATAGTTGTCTCTCCGCGGGCTTCCAGGCGCGGTTAGCCGCCATTTCTCACCAATTTATGGCAAAAGGCCGTCTTTCATGGCATAACTGAGTTTCCACACAGCAGTTAACGCCAAAGAGAGAACGGCCTTTGCTATGACAGAGTGTAGCCAATCCGAGTTTGAATTCAAAG
>CAIYHG010000014.1 GCA_903925975.1 uncultured Acidobacteriia bacterium
ATTCTAAACTCCCCATTATTGTAGATGCACGCCACCGCCCCCCGGTACACAACAACCGGGGACAGTACTGTCCCCGGTTCCCGGTTGTTCCGGTTGTCGGTTGTTATACCCAGTCGATGGGTGCGGTGCTGCCGCCGCGCCCGCCCTGTCGCTGTTTGTAGATCTCCTCGTTCAGATCAATCCCAAGTCCCGGCGCGTCCGGCCTGGCGGCGAACCCGCCCTTTACCTCGGGTGGAATCTTCGCCAGCGCCAGAACACCGCCGCCGGCCCCGCCCATGGCGCCTTCACTGGTGAGGAAATCCATGATCGACAGGCCCACATGGATACACGACATCGTCAGCCAGATGCCGCCCACGTTGTGCGTCGCCACGGGAATCCGGTAGATCGCCGCCAGATTGGCGATCTTCATGAAGGCCGTGATTCCCCCGCAAAACGCAATGTCCGGGTAAATGTAGTCCACCGCCTGTTCCTTCAGGAACGGATAGAACCCCTGCGGCATCTCGCACTTCTCGCCGGTCAGGAGTGGCACGCGGCATTCGCGCTTGAGCGCCACCCAGTTGTCGGAGAACTGCGGCGGCAGCGGATCCTCGAACCACTTGGGCTCGATGCCTTCCACCGCCCGCGCCATGGCCTTGGCGCTGGGGAGATCGTACTCGTTGTGGCAGTGGACCATGATGTCGTAGTCGAAGCCCAATTCCTGCCGGACGTTTTCGAAGGACGTCCGCAGCTTGTGCAGATCCTGGGTGCTCAGCGAGGTGGTGTAGCGGCCCATGGGCACACCAAAAATGGAGTGCGTGTTGATCTTCGCTCCCTTGAACCCTAGTGGATTCGCCTTGAACTGGTCGGCCCAGTCCTTGACGGCTTTCTTGTCCAGCATGTTTTGGGGTTCGGTGTTGATGAAGAAGGGCACCCTCTCGCGGAATGGACCGCCCAACAGGCGGTACACCGGCAGGTTCGTCAGACGGCCCGCCAGGTCCCACAGCGCCATGTCGATTCCGCTGAGCGCCGGAATCCGCGCCATGTACGTATGCATGAGTGTGGACATCCGGTGCCAGTGGTATTGGATGGCCAGCGGATCCTGCTTGACCAGCAGCGGCTTGTATACCTCCATCCAGGCCTTCATCATCGATGCCGTGACGCCGGATTCGCCGAAACCGGAGATCCCCGCGTCCGTGTCGATACGGATCATAGTGTGGCTGCTGGAGGGCCGCATCTTGATGTCGGTGATGCGGACCTTGCCGAGGTCGGCGGCCGTCAGCCTCTCGAACGGAGCGAAGAGGCCGGCGAACGGAAGGGCCAGAGCGGAGCGGAAAAAGTCTCGTCTAAGCATAGCGCTGCCATTCTATCGCAGACTTGGCCAGAACGGACGGGGTCGTCAAGGCCGGGGTGCGCGACGTGAGAGTGGCATCTGGCAGTTTTTTCTTATTTGTGGGATGACTCTGAGCGGATGCATACGGTCAGAAAGGAGCCCCATGCCTGACGCTCTCGCTGCCTTGGAGGCCGA
>CAIYHG010000015.1 GCA_903925975.1 uncultured Acidobacteriia bacterium
ACCAACAACCGAGCAAAATACTCAGTAAATTCTCAGTGGAGGTGTCTCAAAGTCGTTGACACGCGCCGCAGTGAAGGCTGGCTAAATGGCGACTTCTTCGATGGTGGGAATACGCCTCCGGTTTGGTCTGACACCGGCGGAAACGCCGGAGGGTTCATTCGGACGGGTGACAATTATTGGTACAACGCCTGGATCGCACCCACGGCGTTTCTTGGAAACAAAGAGGCAGCTTACGGCGGGACCTTACAGTTCGATCAACGCGAGCCGGGGGCGACCGATACCTGCTGTAGTGTAAGACTCTCAAACGGCTCACTTAGTTTGTATGCCCACCTACCGCTGGCGACAGCCACTTGGAGCACTGTCTCAATTCCTCTGGTTGCGTCTGCCGGTTGGTATAGTTCGAACTGGGGAGGGAGCCTCGCTTCAGAAGCGGACCTTCAGTCTGTGCTTGGCTCGTTGACCGAACTTCGCCTCCATGCGGATTACGTCGACGGGCCTGATGTGGCTGACCTGGATAACGTCATTCTCAGCGGGCCATCTGCAGTCCCAGAGCCGAACACAATCGGGCTTGTAGTCCCGGGTTTGTTGGGATTTTGTTGGCTTGTCAAGAGCCGGCGACGCGTACGAGAGTTCTGACGGCTTCGCTTCAGGAAGTGCCGACGACCGGCTGCGGGCCCGTAATCAGCCCCGGCGAAGAATTCGGGGAGGGCTGACGAGCACCGAAGGCGAAATTCTCTTTGGGGTATTTGGGGGTAGTCCACGTAATCACCGTCCCCAATCGCGCTCCGTCGCCCAGGGCTCAGACTTTGGAGCACCACTTCTGCGGCCGCCGGCGGGCCGTCCCGTCCGCGTTGCCTCGTGTCTTCGCTCCAGGAGCGCTGCCTCTTGCATGCCTTCCGTGACCGCCGCTCGCCCTACTTCGCCGGTTTCAGCCCCCGCTCCTCCAGCATGGCGTCGATAGTGGGCGGAGCGCCGCGCCAGGCTTCGTAGGTGGTGGCGAGGTCGGCTGAGTTGCCGCGCGATAGGATCATGCTCCGGAAGCGGTCGCCGTTGGCGCGGGTCAGGCCGCCGTGCTGGGTGAACCAGGCGTAGGCGTCGTTGTCGTACATCTCGCTCCACAGGTAGGCGTAGTAGCGGGATTCGTAGCCGTTGGCCCAAACGTGGAGGAAATAACTGGAGCGATAGCGCGGGGGGACGGCGGCTAGCGCCAGCTTCGCCTTCGCTAAAGCGGACTGCTCCAACGCAACGGGGACCTGGGCGGGGGCGCCCGCGGGGAGCGCGTGCCACGCCAGGTCGATTTCGGTGGCGGCGAGCAACTCGGTCAAGGCGTAGCCCTGGCCGAAGGTTTGCGCCTTGCGCAATCTCGCCTGTAAGTCGGCGGGCATCACTTCGCCGGTCTTGTAGTGCCGCGCGAAGTGAGCGAATACCTTGGGGTCGTCGCGCCAGTGCTCGTTGAATTGCGAAGGGACTTCCGTGAAATCGCGCGGCAGGCCGCGCAGCGAGGGATAGGTTACGGAAACGAAGAAGCTGTTGAGCGCGTGGCCGAACTCATGAAACATGGTGCGGGCGTTATCGTAGCCGATTAGCGCCGGCTCGCCGGGAGCGGGTTTGGAGAAGTTGCCCACGTTGGAAATGACGGGCAGATTCCCTGTGAGTTTCGACGCCGCAACGAAACTGGTGCTCCAGGCGCCGCCCCGCTTGCTCTCGCGCTGGAAGTAGTCGCAATAGAACAGGGCCATCGGCTTCCCATCCGCGTCCTTCACCTCGAAAACGCGCACGTCGGGGTGATATACGGGGATGTCTTTTCGCTCAGTGAAGGTGATGCCGTAAAGTTGCGTGGCGGCATAGAAGACGCCATCCTGAAGCACCCGGTTCAATTCGAAGTAGGGCCTCACCATGGCTTCATCCAGGTTGTATTTCGCCTTGCGCACCTGCTCGGCATAGAATTGCCAGTCGTAGGGCGCGAGGGTGAAGCCGCCTTTTTGCGCGTCGATGGTGGCCTGGATTTCCTTGGCTTCGGCGTTGGCGTTCGCCACGGCGGGGGGCGCCAGCTTCGCCAGGAAGTTGAACACGGCTTCGGGCGTCTTGGCCATCTGGTTCTTGAGAACCCAGGCCCCGTAGGAGGGGTAGCCGAGGAGCTTCGCCTTGTCGGCGCGCAGCGAGGCGATGCGGGCAACGGTTTCGCGCGTGTCGTTCGCATCTCCATGCTCGGCGCGGTTCCAGCCGGCGTCGAAGAGCGCCTTGCGCGCGGTGCGGTCGGTCATCTGTTGGAGGGCGGGTTGCTGCGTGGTGTTCTGCAGCGCGAGAACATAGCCGGGCTGCTTGCGCTGCTTCGCCAGCGCTTCGGCGGCTGCGATCTGGCCATCGCTAAGCCCGGCCAGCGCGTTCTTGTCGGCCGTTGCAAACGCGCTTGCAACGGCGGTGGCGCGCAGTTTCTGGCCGAATGCGGTTTCGAGAATCGAGAGCTGCTCGTTGATCTGCTTCAGGCGGTTCCGGTCAGCCTCGGAGAGCGCGGCGCCGGCGAGCGTGAAACGTTCAAACGTTCGCTCCACCACGCGCTTGGCTTCGGCGTCAAGGCCCAGCTTGTCACGCTGATTGTAGATGGCCTGAATGCGCGCAAAGAGCATCGGGTTGAGGGTGATGGAATCGCTCAGGGCGGAAAGCTTCGGCGCCACGGCCTGCTCGATCTTCTCCAGGTCCGCATTGCTGTTGGCGCTGATGAGCGCGCTGAAGACGGGCTCCACGCGATCCAGAAGCTGGCCGCTTTTCTCCAGGGGGACAAACGTGTTCGCGAAATCCGGGTGAGCGGGATTGTTTACGATCACGTCGATCTCCTTCGTCTCCTCGGCGATGCCGGCCTCAATAGCGGGCTGGTAGTCCGAATCGTGGATCTTGTCGAACGGCGGCGCCTGGTAAGGCAGCGTGCTGGGAGCATAGAAAGGGTTGGACGGCCCGAAGGCCGGCGCGGGCGTCTGAGGCCAGGCAAGCAGAGCCAGAAGAATCGCGGCGGCAACAGCCCACCCGATGGATCTCACGGTACGGCGACCGGCGCCAATAGCAGTCATGGCAAAAGGATAACGCGATGCAGGGCGCGGGGAAACCGGGCGGGGCAGGGCGGAATGGAACTGGCACATACGGAATAGCGGGTTGGGCAATTTCGGGGAGCCGCTACCCGTGCTCCCCCAAACGAGTGGCGGCGGCGTCGAACCTTTAGGGGGTATGGCGCTCGAAGCAACTTGTTAGGCTATGATTCTTGCCTGTGCAGCGGATGGATACGCTGAACGGTAGTCGGTTGGCTTGGAATTGAAATGGAGGCTGAGTAATGGCGAATTTTCTGAAGTGCGGCGCAGCCGCTGCGGTGGTTGCGATCACGATTTCGGCTGTCGCGTTGGCGCAAGCGCCGGGGCGCGGACCAGTGAAGGTCACAACGGATAAGGATGGCGTGGCCCATATCACGGACGGCGTGATGCCCATGTCCTCGGTGCTGAGCGAGAAAGGCAAGGCTATTCTGCTTGCCCCGCGAACGCCGACGGAAGGCCCCGGGGCGGCCGCCCCGGCCGCGCAAGACATCAGCATGGCGGAGCGCCGCGCCCAAATGAACGCCGATTTGCAGCCGCGCGTGGTGCACATGCGCGAGATCTATCCGGTAGACATCGAGGAAACCACGATTGACGGCATTTCCGTCGCGGTGGTGACGCCCAAGGGCGGCGTGCCGGCAAACAACAAGGGCCGTATTCTGCTGAACGTGCCGGGCGGCGGCTTCTCCACCGGAATCCGCGCCAATGGACTTTTCTTTTCGATCCCGGCCGCGAGCCTTGGAAAAGTGATGGTGGTTACCGCTTTGTACCGGCAGGGGCCGGAAGCCAAGTTCCCGGCGGCAACCGAAGATTTCATGAAGGTCTACAAGTGGGCGCTTAAGGATCACAACCCGAAGGCCATCGGCATGCTGGGTTGCTCGGCGGGCGGCGCTTTAGTGGCTCAGACGATTGCCGCCGCGCTGATCGCAGGGCTGCCCGCGCCGGGAGCGGCGGGAATTTACTGCGCCGGGGCCGGCGCACGGTTTGACGGAGATTCCAACAACCTTTCGCAATTGCTTTCAAACGGCGGCAGCACGAACACCAAGAACATTATCGCCAGCGGCCCGGGCGGCTATTTCGAGGGGATCGACGCGACTCAGCCGGCGGCCGACCCGGTGAATCATCCGGAGTTGCTGGCGAAGTTCCCCCCGACGATCTTCGGCACCGGCACGCGAGATTTCGCGATGAGCCAGGCAGCCTATTCGCACCGGCAAATGTTGAAAGCCGGGGTGGATAGCGACCTGCTCATTTATGACGGCCTGGGGCACGGCTTCATGACGGACCCCGACATTCCGGAATCGCGCGATTTCCACGAAATCACCGCCAAATTCTTCGACAAGCACCTGGCGCATTAGGAACTAGTAAACACGAAAACCTGGCAGGCGAAACCGCCTGCCCCACCTGGCCCCGCAAGCTGTTGAGAATGCTTGGGGCCGCAGGCGGTTTCGCCTTCGGCCGACAATCGGAACGGCTTTTTTCAGCGTGCTCTTGGTCTGGGCTGCTCATGGCTTGCGGCATGCATGTGGCGCACGTCTTCAGCGTGCCGTCGTGGGCTTCAGGCCACGATAAGCCCAGACGGCGAACTGAAGCTCGCCGCCGCACGCTGAAGCACGCGCTACAAATCTCTTCTCTTTACGCAGCCCTTCCCCGAAATAGAATGAAGAGTATGAGACTGGCCGTATGGCTGCTTGCGCCGTTGGGGCTTTGGGCGCAGGCGGGTCCCGCCCCTGCCGCGGCTTCGCCCTGCGACAATACGCCCGCTTACTCTTCCTGCGACCTGGTGTTCGAACTGCCGCCGGGCGACGCGGCGGCGCATCCGAACCCATACGTGGACGTCAATCTGCGGATTGAGTTCCGCTCGCCGCGCATGCGGACTTATGCGCTGGGCGGGTTTTGGGCCGGCTCTGGGCGGATGGTGGTGCGCTTCTCGCCGGTGGAAGCGGGGCGCTGGGACTATCGCGTCACCAGCAACGTCGCGGCCTGGAACGGGCGGGAAGGGTCGCTCACAGCGGCGGCATCGGGCGCTCCCGGGTTTATCCGGCCGGTGAGTTTGCACCATTGGGTATATACGGAAGGCATGAAGGCGCACCTTTGGATGGGCGTTTCGGAGATGCGCTTCGCGTCCCTCGAAGATGCCGATTTCCGCGCGCTCGCGGATGCGCGGGCGGCGCAGAAGTTCAATCACCTGCGCGGGTACGTGCTGACCGAAGGCGCGGGGTTTCGGTCTGCCACGGAACCGGATCAGGAATACTTTCGCCGCCTGGATGAGCGTATCCGCTACTTGAACCAGAAGGGAATCACGGCCGATCTGGTGCTGGCCCCGAGTCCGGCGGTGATCACGAAACTGTTCCCGGAGGGGGAGCAGAGGCGGCGGTTCGCGCGCTATCTGGCGGCGCGGTATTCCGGGATGAACGTGACGTGGCAGGGCGTGGAAGCTTTCGAAGCGGATTTCGACGGGCGCGCCGTACTGGCCGATATAGCAGCGGCGTTGCGGGATGGCGACCCGTATCAGCATCCGCGCACATCGGCGGCGCGCGTGACTTCGGCGCCGCTGCTGCGGGATGGGTGGATGGATTTCGTAGCTGATGGGCCGGACGCGGACGATAGCGTAGCCTCGATCGAGCACCAGATCTATGGCGTTCCGTTCGTGAAGACGGACATGGGGCGCGAGGATAGCGGGGCGGGGAAGCCGGGCGGGCAGGGGCTGGACGCCGCGCAATTCCGCAGCCGGCTCTGGAATGCCGTGATGAACGGCCAATACCCCACGTATGCGAACACCGGAGAGGGCGCGAAATTCGCCAATTCGCCCGGGGCGAAGGCGATGACGGCGTGGTTCGATCTGTTTTCGAGCGTGCGGCACTGGGAGATGGAGCCATTCTTCGACGTGAGCGGCGGCCGCGCCGTGGCCCTCGAGGATTCGGACTACATCGTGTATGTAGAAAAGCCCGGCCCGGTTGAGATGGTGGTAGAGAAGCACAACTACGAGGTCTACTGGATTGACCCGGCGACAGGGCAGGCCACAAAGGCGAAGAAGGATTTCAATGGCAACCGTTTTACCGGCGAGCCGCCCGACAAATCGCACGATTGGGTGCTGCGCCTGATACGGCCGGGAAGGCTGGAGAGCCTGGCGCGCTCCTACAAGTTCGAATCGCGGGAGAGCGAGGAAGAGTCGCGCGCGCTGCCCATCGGCTTGCAGGAAGTGGAGTCGAACCCCACCCGCGTGCCGTTTGAAATCGAGCTGCCGGCGGGGGATATTTCGGTCTCAGCGCCGACGCCCTACGGCGCCAAGGTCATGCGGCAAACGCGCGCGACCTCCACCATGACGTGGCTGTGGACCGCGGATGTGAACGCCGAGGGCCAGGGTTTTCGCGTGCTGGCGACGGGGCAGAACGGTTCGATCGAGCCGCCGGCGGGCCTGGCGCGCAATCTCCCCGCGATAGCGGTGGTCAGGGTCTACGGGATGAATGCAGTGGGCAAGGTATACGAGCTAACGAAAGCATGCCAGATCGTAAAGTGAATCCGCTGATTCTGGCCGTGGATACCACCGGCGAATGGGGCAGCCTGGCGCTAATGCGCGGCGGCGAGATGCTGGAGGAATGTCCGATCCATTCGCCTACGGGGTTTGCCCACGTGCTGTTTGGGTCGCTCGACGAGCTGCTCGGGCGGCACGGCGTGAGCGTGAATGAGATTGACTGCCTCGCGGCGGCTTCGGGGCCCGGTTCGTTCACCGGAGTGCGCGTAGGTCTGGCATTCATCAAGGGACTGGCGGAAGGGCTGAAGAAGCCCGCGGTGGCGGTTTCGAACCTGCGGGCGCTCGCGGCCGCGGGGTCGGGGAGCTTTCGTGCGCCGGTGATCGACGCGCGGCGTAGCCAAATCTACGCGGCGGTCTACGATGCGGCCGGAGAGATGCGGTCCCCGGAGGTAGTGACGGACGCCGGTAGCTGGTTTGATCGGCTGGCGGAGGCTGCGCACGGCGCGGAAGTGGAATTCGTTGCCGCCGATGGGGAGTTTCTTCAGAGTGTTCTGGCCGGCTCGCGCTTCGCGGGCGCGGCGACGCGGTGCGCCCCGAGGGCGCTGGCGGGTATAGTGGCGCGGATCGCGCTGGCCGAGTATACCGCGGGCCGCGGTTCCGATCCGGCGGCGCTTGAAGCCAACTACGTACGCCGCTCGGATGCCGAGCTCTTCTGGAAGGAGTAGCGGCGGCCGCGAACGGCCGCCCGGAGTTTACTGAGCGGGTTGCGGAGGCGCAACCACCGCAATGCCGGCG